>CBDUAB010000160.1:0-7007 GCA_965365045.1 uncultured Planctomycetales bacterium | reverse complement strand
CCATTCGATGGGATTGTCGGCAAGCGACAGCAGGCGATCACGGATGCGCGAGCGGGGATACATCACGCTGATTCGACGCAATTGGCATCTGTTGCCTTACGATCAATTACTGACGTTATTGGGGATGACGCCAGAAGAGCTGGCTCACACCTTGCGTGAGGACGATTTTCTTTACATTAAACTCGGCCGGTTGAAGCCGAATTGCGAGCCACTGCGTTACCAAGAACCGGATGAGGCAACGCGACAACGGGTGGGAGAAATCAAGCAAATTGTGCGACGGTATTTTGGCGATCTGTCGACAACGCCCACGGAGCCGCGATTTCATTTTGTGGAGTACCTTAGCAGCTTAGAGGGAACCAGCGAACAGCCGATTCGTAAGTCGATCAATCGGGATGAGCCGCTGCGGATGGTTTATTCCTATTTCGGGATCTTCGGCGACCCGCTCGTTGACCCTGACATCGAGCCGTTTCCCGATGGCTTGCTTGCGCGACTTGCTGAGACGGGTGTCAACGGCATCTGGATGCATGTCGTGCTGAGACAACTTGCTCCCGGAGGTGAGGACTTTCCCGAATTTGGCGTCGGGCACGAGCAACGTCTCCGCACGCTGGAAAAACTTGTCGCGCAGGCGAAACGCTACGGCATCGGGATTTATTTGTACATGAACGAGCCGCGGGCGATGCGAACGCCGTTTTTCAAAAATCGGCCGGAGATGGCAGGTGTTCGTGAAGGTGAATTTCAGGCGCTCTGTACCAGCGATCCACGGGTTCGAAGATGGCTGAGCAACTCGTTGGCTCATGTGTTTGGCGAATTACCCGACTTGGGCGGTGTGTTTACGATCACCGCTTCCGAGAACCTCACCAATTGTGCTTCGCACGGTCGACATCAGCAATGCCCTCGATGTCGGAATCGCACCGATGCCGAAATCATTGCTGAGGTGAACGCGACGATCGAGGAGGGGGTTCATCGAGGAAGCCCCCAGGCGCGCGTGATCGCATGGGACTGGGGTTGGAAGGGACATGGCGACGCCCCGGATATTATTTCGCTGCTGCCGAAGAATGTTGAACTCATGTCGGTAAGCGAATGGTCGCTGCCCATCGAACGTGGCGGTGTGAAAGCTAAAATCGGCGAGTACTCGATTTCTGCTGTTGGTCCCGGCCCTCGCGCGACACGGCATTGGGCGCTGGCCAAACAGGCCGGCCTGAAAACAGTGGCCAAAGTAGCGTTTAACAATACTTGGGAACTGTCCGCGGTGCCCTATATCCCGGTGATGGATTTGATCGCGGAGCACTGCCAGAATCTTGCCAACGTCGGTGTCGACGGCACCATGCTTAGTTGGACCTTAGGGGGTTATCCGTCGCCGAATTTACTGGTGTCGCAGCATTTTTCAACCCAGGCGGAGGCGACCAAAGAGACGGTACTTGAGACGATCGCTCGACAGCGGTACGGGAAAGCAGCGGCGCCTCATGCACGGCAGGCGTGGACGGCGTACAGTGATGCCTTTCGAAACTTCCCCTACGGTGGTGGAGTAATGTACAACGCTCCGCAACAAATGGGGCCAGCGAATTTATTGTTTGCCGAGCCAACAGGATACAAAGCCACGATGGTCTGCTTTCCGTACGACGATCTTGCCAGTTGGCGTGGCCCCTATCCGCCCACGGTGTTTGCCGAGCAGTTTGAGAAAGTCGCGGACGGTTGGGCCGAGGGATTACGGCACTTTGAAAAGGCGGTGGCTGCAACGACAAATAAACAGCGTGCAACGGCAGCTTCGGACCTAAGCGTAGCCCGCGCTGTTTATCTGCATTTTGCCAGCGTTGCCAACCAAGTGCGTTTTGTACTGGCTCGAGATGCGCTGAGCCAACCCAATGTGAGTGACGAGCAACAACGGCAACTTCGAAAACAAATTCAACAGCTAGTTGAAAGTGAAATTAGGTTGGCCCGCGACTTATTTGTCGTCACGAGCCAAGACTCACGAATTGGTTACGAAGCGTCGAATCACTATTACTACGTCCCGCAGGACTTGGTGGAGAAGGTGATCAACTGCCATTTCGTTGCCAAGCAACTTGGATCACAGGAATAACATGGCTGCGACCGGTGAAAGAGCGAAGTCTGGTCACTGCACATCCCTAAGGATTTGTTTCCCCAAGAATAGCACGAGGATGAAAATGCAATCACATCGAATTGACCGCCGACGCTTTCTCGGCAGTACCTCCGCGCTTGCCGCGATCTGTGCGAGTCGATGGTCGCGTGCAGATGACTTGCCACAAGTTGTCAATCCTCGAGCTACCTCCGGGGATCAACGATTCGAGCCGGACTGGAAGAAACGACTGACGATTACCGTCGGTCCCGAAAAAGCCGACGTAGCCGGCAGTACCGACAAAGCGATTCAGGCGGCTGTCGATTATGTTGCTCGCTTGGGCGGCGGTTCGGTAAAGGTATTGCCTGGCGTGTACCGGTGTCGCAACTCGATTTGTCTTCCTTCCGGGATCAGGATCGTGGGGAGCGGCCTCGATTCAGTACTCGAAAAAGAAGCCTCGGTCGCGACCACACTGGCTGAGGATTCCGATTGGTACGATCAGGAAATAGTCCTCGCCGACGCGCAAGGATTTCAGTTGGGTGACGGCGTCTTTCTCACTAAACCCGACTCTAGCGATGGCGGCCCAGTCGCTCTCAAACGCACACTCGTCGCTCGCAGCGGCAATCGTTTCAAACTCGATCGCCCCTTGCGAAAAAACCTCTGGCTCAAAGCCGATCCAACTTGTGCGTCGCTATTCCCACTCTTTAGTGGCGAGAACATCGAGAACGTCGTTATTGAGAAATTGGCATTCGATGGCAATCGAGCGAATAATGATAATCTGAACGGTAACTACGGCGGTTGCATTTGGTTGCAGGACTGCAATCGCATGACGCTGCGTGATTTAACACTCCGCAACTACAACGGTGACGGCATCAGTTGGCAAGTTTGTCATGATGTCGTCGTGCATCGCTGCCATAGTCATGACAACGCCGACTTGGGCCTTCATCCGGGGAGTGGTTCACAACGACCTCTGATTCGCGACAACAAGCTCCATCGCAATGGAATCGGTATTTTCTGGTGTTGGGGCGTCAAGTTTGGCCTGGCTGAGAATAATAGTATCGTTAGCAGTCGCAATTACGGAATCTCGATCGGCCATAACGACACCGACAACGTAATGCGTAACAATGAGGTGATCGGGAGTGGTAAAGTTGGCGTCTTGTTTCGCGATGACTCGCGCGGCAAGGATTTTTGGCCCAATCGAAATCTGCTGGAAAATAATCGCATCATTGACAGCGGAGCGAAAGAGGGCATCGCCATCGACGTCCAGGGCAAGACCAAAGATATCTCGATCAGCAGCAACGAGATTCGTGAGACCCGGCAAGCTGCTCAGCGAATTGGCATTCGGCTTGGTGCCGAAACAAGTAACATCAATCAAGTCGACAATGTTATTTCGGGTTTCGCAACAGCAGTTCATGATTTGAGGTCATGAGATTCAAATGATCAAATCGTTGGATCGACGATCAACAATATTTTCCAGAGGACTTTCAAATGAATCGAAATATAACATCACCCGTAACTCTATTACTGACCCTAGCTATTGGTCAGGGCTGGTCCCTGCATGCGGCTGAGGAAGCCGTGCAGGTACGGCCAGCGCTGGACACGGAAGCCTTGCCGGAGCGAACGGCGCTGGATGATTACGTAGAGCGCCCCGACGACACCTTCGCTTGGAAGGTCGTCAGGACAAATTCGTCGGACGATATGCAGACTTTCGTGCTGGACATGAAATCGCAAACCTGGCGAACAAAAGACGAAGTTGATCGCACCGTCTGGCAACACTGGGTAACCATTGCCGTCCCTAAGCAGGTGAAGTCGAATATCGGCTTTGTGTTTATCGGCGGTGGAGGAAACGGTGGCAAACCGCCCGAAGGGCCGGATCGAAGAACCCTGGAGATTGCTCGAGCGACTCAAACCGTCGTTGCCGAGATTCGTATGATCCCCAATCAGCCGCTCGTGTTCCATGACGATGGAGAGCGCCGTACCGAAGACGATTTGGTCGCCTACACCTGGGTAAAGTTTCTGGAAACGGGCGACGTCACTTGGCCAGCGCGGAACCCCATGGTCAAAAGCGTGGTGCGCGCGATGGACGCGGTAACGGAACTAATGGCTTCGGACGTAGGCGGCAAAAGGGAGATCGACCAGTACGTTGTGGCGGGCGGTTCGAAGCGAGGCTGGACGACTTGGCTGGTCGGGGCCGTGGACAAGCGCGTGGTGGGCATTGCTCCGATCGTGATCGATATTCTCAACTTGGAAAAGTCGATGGGACATCACTTTTCCGTCTATGGCTTTTTCGCTCCCTCGATTACCGACTATGTCGAACACAAACTGGTTCAAGTACCCGATCATCCCCGGATGCGGGAATTGTTTGCCCTGGTTGATCCTTACCATTATCGTCATCGCCTCACGATGCCGAAGTTTGTGCTCAACGGCTCGGGCGATCAGTTTTTCCCACCCGATATGTCTCGCCATTACTTCGATGATCTGCAGGGTGAGAAGTATCTGCGCTACGTTCCCAATGCAGACCATGGTTTGGACGGGAGCGATGCTGTGGAAAGCCTGGTCGCTTTCTACTCGCTTGTCCTCGCAGGTAAAGAAGGCCCCAACTTTTCTTGGAAACGTACCGCGGAAAACGCGTTTCGAATCAAGACTGTCGACAAACCTCAAAGGGTGACCCTCTGGAAAGCAACGAATCCCGATGCCCGCGATTTTCGCATGGAGAGTTTAGGTCCGAAATACGAGAGCCAAGTTCTCGAGGATCAGGGGGACGGTACTTACGTGGCGGAAGTGGCAGAGCCTGAAAAGGGCTGGACTGCATTCTTCGTGGAATTGACGTACGACGTTGGGGCGCCGACGCCGTTGAAAGTAACAACCAACGTCGCTATCGTCCCTGATGTATTCCCCTTTGCCGACAAAGATCCGACGCTGCCGACTTCACTGACCATTCATTTTCAGGCGCCCAACGAGCGTGTTATCCAACAAATCGAAGGCACGCTTAAGTCGCCTGAAATGAAAGCCATCGCCGAAGATCCCAGGCTTACCACCAACGGTAAGGAATCCAAGGAGGGCGTCTCTCTCACCCTCAATTGGATTCCCAAGGGACGTTTCGAAAAGAGTGCCGGCGCCATCGTCGGTTTTCTGAAAAAACTGGATTGTGGCAAGTTTGTAATTCAAATTGAGTCGGGAAGACTCGCACCTCTTACAAGATAACGGCTGATCATGATTCGCAATATTTTTCTCGGACTCCACCTCGCAGTCTTTTTTTCTTGCTCTCTCGTCGCATTGGCGGCTGGCGACGACACTCCGCTTCGAGTGGGGACTTTTGTTGTCGACGCTTCGCCGCCTGTTGGAAGCCCATTGGCATACGGTCGGTGCGACGCAGTGGGGATGCCGCTAACGGCACGCGGAATTGTTCTGGTCGGCAGCGGCGATCCGATCGTGCTTTGCGCCGTCGACTGGATCGGCATCAGTAATGGTGGCTACGAGCGCTGGCGACAAGCAATCGCCAAAGCGGTGCAGACATCTCCGCAGCGCGTCTCGGTTCATTCGCTGCATCAGCACGACGCACCACGTTGCGACTTTAGCGCGGAGAGATTGCTGGCTGAACAAGGTTTGGCGGGAGCCATGTTCGACGTCGTCTTTGCGCGCCAGACGATTGATCGCGTGGCCGACGCGGCAAAACGGGCAGCGGAGAATGCGGAAATCGTGACGCACGTCGGGCTGGGACAAGCGAAAGTCGAAAAGGTCGCATCAAATCGCCGGATTCTTGGGGCCGACGGCAAAGTGAAAGTGGTCCGCTACACCTCCTGCAAGGATCCCAAAGTGCGTGCCGAGCCGGAAGGAACCATCGATCCGATGGTCAAATCAATTAGCTTCTGGAACGGGCAGCAGCCAATTGTCGTGCTCACGTATTATGCCACCCACCCACAAAGCTACTATTTGACAGGCGTGGCAAGTGCCGACTTCCCCGGTATCGCGCGTTTCGTGCGCCAGAGTACGCTCAACGGTCTCACGCACGTCCACTTCAATGGCGCGGGAGGCAACATTGGCGCTGGAAAGTACAACGATGGGACGCACGAAAATCGCCAGATCTTAGCCGTCCGTTTGGCGGAGGGAATGGCAAGTGCCTATCGGGCGACCGAGAAGTATCCTCTATCTGCTGACGACGTCGATTGGAAAACGGTTCCCGTGGCATTGCCTGCGTCCCCGCACCTAAACGAGGAGGCCCTGGTGGCAAAACTCAAGGATAGCGAGATCGGGACGCCGGAGCGCACCTATATCGCGAAGGATTTGGTGTGGTTGCGCCGGTGCAATTCAGGTGACAAGATCGACCTTACTTGCTTGACGCTCGGACCGGCACGCATTCTGAACATGCCCGGCGAATTGGTCGTGGAATATCAGTTGGCCGGTCAGAAAATGCGACCCGATCTCTTCGTTGCGATGGCCGCCTACGGTGAATACGCGCCTGGTTACATCTGCATGAAGGAGCATTACCGACAGGGAGGCTACGAAGACAGCCCAGGGGCTTCAAAGGTGGCGCCGGAAGTGGAGGACGTATTGATGTCAGCCATGAAAGAACTCTTGCAGTGAACATTTCTGCGAGCATACAACAGGTTTACGGCTGGATTCCGCGGAAGGAGCATCAGCGGTGCTTGAATCTGGCGAGCGAGCCATTGCACCAGAGAATGTGGCCCAAAGTGCGCTTATCGAATCGCATTTTTGCCATGGAGAATGACGCGCGTTGCCAGGTGACATCACGTAGTAGATCACGCCACGAAATTTGATTCGCAATGGTCTGGCCATGACCGCGGATTCCCAGCCGTGGGCCTGCGTGTAAACAAAAAACAAGGTCTGACCCTCAGGACTCACGATTGAGTTATCAATGTTACATTGTGCTGACAAGTGGCATTTCTTCGTGAGCCATTTGCTGCGACATCGT
>CBDUAB010000159.1:0-7025 GCA_965365045.1 uncultured Planctomycetales bacterium | reverse complement strand
TGGCAAGCCAAAAGAAGATACTGATCATCGTGGGGGACTATGTCGAGGACTACGAAGCCATGGTCCCGTTTCAGATGCTGATAATGATGGGCCATGACGTCGTTGCGATTTGTCCGGGTAAGAAATCGGGCGAGACAGTAGCTACCGCGATCCACGACTTTGAAGGCGAACAGACTTATAGTGAAAAGCGCGGGCACAACTTTCGTTTGACAGCGGATTTTGCCGACATTAAAGCAGTGGACTATGACGGATTGGTAATACCAGGTGGTCGTGCCCCAGAGTATCTACGGCTGGATGGCAAAGTCTTGGAAATCATCAGACACTTTTTTGCCGCCAACAAACCAGTGGCAGCTATCTGCCATGGCATTCAAATCTTGACTGCCGCGGGCGTGGTCGAAGGCCGCAGTTTGAGCGCGTATCCGGCAGTCCAACCGGAAATCGAAGCCTGTGGCGGCACTTATATCGCAGCGAGCGCCGGTTTTGACAACGCACACATTGACGGCAATCTGGTGACCGCACCGGCTTGGCCTGCGCACCCCGCTTGGATGCGTGGGTTTCTCAATGTCTTGGGGACACCAGCGTAGTTGTTACAGCCGTGTACACGGGATAGCTTTGTGGACAGGACGGCAGAGCAAAACGGGGAACACCGCGATGGGTGTTCCCCGCCCGCAGGGTGTCTTTTGTCGCCGTTTCAATTAGGCAACCATACGGATCTCGGTGACTTCACCTTTTACGCCCGCAATAAACTCTTCGAAGATCCGTTGATCAAGCGCCGATGCCGAGCGTGCTTCGGGATGGAACTGCGTACCGATTGCCAGCCAATCTTCGAGGCGACATTCTATTGCTTCGACGATGCCATCGGGACAACGTGCTGTTGCTGCAAAATCAGGAGCGATGTCGTCAACAGCCATGTGGTGCATGCTATTGACCCGGATTTCGCCGTCGCCATAGACACGTTCCATTAGTGAACCGAGTTCGACGTCGAGCCCGTGTCGATGTGCGGGATCATGCGGATCCCGGTGCGGCAGGGCCGTGGGAACGGCGTCAGGAACATGCAAATGCAAATTGCCCCCCATGGTGACATTCAACAATTGCATGCCAGCCCCGATTCCATATATGGGCATCCGTCGAGCGGTAATACGCCTAGCTAAGCGTCGATCGAAGTCCTCCCGGCGAGGATCCATCGGCCGAACCGTTGGATGCAGCATGAATCCGTCCCGGCGTGGATCAAGATCCGCTCCTCCGATTAGAACAAAAGCATCCAACTGATCGAGAGTACGATCAATGTCGTCATCATCGTTCGTTGGCGGGATGATGACCGGGACCCCACCGGCAGCTTGAACACAATTAAAATAGCCGGCTGAAATCACCATGTACGCAGGGCGATCACTAATAGCCGAACGGTAGTCTGCATTCAATCCAACTAAAGGTTTTGACGAAGGCACCTGAACACTCCTTTTCAGATACACGGAGGACTGCGTCTTTTTGCGCAGAGTAGGGCGGTGTTTTATTAGCGCGGGAAACCGTGGAGAGGCAGAAAAGTTGCAGGTGTGCTTTTCAATGGCTACTCAAGTCGTTTGGATGTGTCCAATTTCAACTTGTGAATCCTTGCCTGGGCAGACCAAAAACCGCTTCGATGAGGCCGCTGACAATTCAAGCGAACACACCCCACAGAAATGGAACCTCTTGGTCGGCCGGTACGTTGGAAAACGTCCCCTTTGCGGTCGTCCTTGACGTATTGGCGAAAGGGGCGAAAATTACTTCCAACAGTGGACGTTCCGTTCCCTGTGAACGTCCACCATACTCCATATTCAAGACCGTCCTAAGCTTTCCTCCTTGGCGAGGCCTCGCCCTCCGTTTGAGATGCAAGTCACCCGCAAAGTTTACGTGGATTGCGTGGGGCGCCAAGACATGACCTGCATTTTGAGTCTGTCGAACCAAAAACACGTACATGTCGTGCTAGCACTCCATATCTGCCTAGATTCGACATGTTTTTGTGCCGTGGTGTCGTCGCACCTGCGGTTCACAAAGCCGTTATCGAGTGAAAACGACGCCTAACAGAGAATAAGTAACTGCCTATTCCGCCCAGTCTATCACGCTTTTGACTCATTATCTCATGCGATACGAAAACGTCTGCATCGAATCGTTTGGGGTTTCGTTACCGCGCGAAGCCATCACCAGTGTGGATCTGGAAGCGAGACTTGAACCTTTGTACGAACGGTTACACCTGCCTGCC
This sequence comes from uncultured Planctomycetales bacterium, assembly GCA_965365045.1. GTDB lineage: Bacteria > Planctomycetota > Planctomycetia > Pirellulales > Pirellulaceae > CBDUAB01. Next base: position 4,789 of record CBDUAB010000159.1, on the reverse strand, counting down.
GGACGACTTGAACTCATGACTGGCATCCGGCAGCGGCGTGTATGGCCCGTTGGCATGTTGCCAAGTGAGCAGAGTATCGTCAGTGCTCGGCACGCGCTCTCCGCGGCGGATTTTGATCCGAGTCGCATCGGCGCGTTAATTCACGGTTCAGTGTGCCGTGACCACCTCGAGCCCGCCACAGCCAGTCGCGTGCATTGTGAGCTCGGTCTGTCAAGTGATTGTTTTGTCTATGACGTATCCAACGCCTGCCTTGGAGTGATCAACGGCATGCTACAAGTTGCGGACATGATCGAACTGGGTCAGATTGACGCAGGGCTTGTTGTCGGAACCGAAGATAGCAGGCACTTGATCGAAGCAACCATTGACGCTTTGAACGCCGATACATCGCTGACGCGCAACAGCGTCAAACTGGCGGTTGCCTCGCTCACGATTGGTTCAGGCAGTTGTGCTGTACTGCTTACACACAAGCGATTAAGTACAAGCGGCACTCGATTGTCCGCGTCGGTCGCACGTGCCAATACTGCGTTCCACCGCTTATGCCACAGCGGTCGCGACGAAGCGGTAAGCGGCGGAATGAATCCGATTATGACAACGGACTCCGAAGCGTTGATGCGAGAAGGAATCGCAACAGGTGCGGCGACATTTCGAGACTTCTTAGCGGAAAGCGATTGGTCGCTTGAACAACTCGACAAGACATGTTGCCATCAAGTCGGCGAAGCGCACCGCAAGCAGATGCTCGCGTCTATGAACATAGATCCCGACAAGGACTTCGCGACACTCCAGTGGCTAGGTAACACCGGCTCGGTTGCGTTACCGATCACCACGGCGATCGCGGCGGAGCAAGGACACTTTAAGGCAAACGACAAAGTTGGACTACTCGGCATTGGATCGGGAATCAATTGCCTGATGTTGGCGATTGATTGGCAACACGTACCTGTGTCCTCGGAGCCTACTCGTCACGCATCGCTCGGCGGATGATCTCGTTGTCGAAGTAGTTGATCGACATACCCGCATCGACAACGAGGGACTGAGCATTGATGCCACTTGAGCGCGGGCTGAGCAAGAACGCCGCTACGTTGGCCACCTCGCTTGTCTTCACCGCCTCACGGCGCGGAATGACCTGCTCGGCGTACAGGTAGGCGTCGACATAGCCAGGTATTCCTGCCGAGGCCGAGGTCTTGAGTAAACTAGGCGCGACAGCGTTGAAGCGGACGCGTGAAAAGCGACTAAACGACTTCGCTAGGAATGCCAGCGACGAATCGAGGGCGGCCTTAATCGGCGCCATGAATCCATAGTTCTCGCTTGCCATGCGAGTTGTGGAAATCGAAATCGCCACGACGGAGGCGTCCGGGTCGAATGTATCGCGAAATGTGTTGGATAGTTGAATAAGCGAGAAGCACGAAATATCAACAGCCTGAAGGAATTGAGCTTTTGTCGTTTCATGAAACGGCTTCATCCCACCTTCGTAGTCCGCAAATGCGATGGAGTGGACCAAACCGTGGACGGCGGGATGACGTTGCGCGATGCTGTCACGCAATGCATCAACCTGGCTGGCGTCTTCGACATCGCAAACGTGAATCTCGCGTTCGTCGAGCAAAGATGCCAGAGATTCTTTACGCTGTTCGCTACGTACGGAGTAGACAACGTTCGCGCCGGCTTGTTCAAGCACTTGCGCGATATGGTACGCGACACTTTTGCGATTGGCCACGCCGGTCACAAGGATCGTTTTTTCACGTAGGTCGAGGAAGTTCACGGGTCAGGGATCAGGGATCAGGGATCGGGGGTAGAAATCACACAATCGCGTTCCGTCATTTAGGCACCACAAAAGCAAAATCTACGTCTCGATTGCCGTCACTTTACAGGCGAAATCGAGCCGCGCCGCGGTCTTGCCCTCGTGGATGATTTTGCCCGTTAGAAAAAACACGTCAGAGAGTCGTTCGGTTAGGTCTACTATGATCTCGACGGTGGCACCCGGCCGCAAGATTTTTTTGAAGCGCACATTATTGATCCTCGTCGCCACCGGCACCTTGCCATCGCCAGGTTCGACGAAACTTGCTAACAAAACCGCACCGGCTTGCATCGCTGCTTCGCAAAGCATGACACCGGGGACGATGGGCGTTTCAGGATAGTGCCCCTGAAAAAAGTACTCTTGATCCGAAAACGTCTTGCGACAAACGATGTGATCGTCTGTTTGCTCAACGACTTCGTCGATCATCAGCATCGGAGGACGATGCGGAATGCTGGCTTCGATTACAGCGCGATTCATAATGATTACCGATTACTGACCGACGTGGAGTCCGAGGCGACCGCCGAAGGAGCCGATTTCTGATGACATTTCATCAGGTAACTGTCGACGTCGTTGGCGACAATAACGCCGTAGTTAATGGCACCGAGCCAGCCGGACATAATGATACCGACGCTACCTGCATGGTACAGACCGGCCACTTGTTCGGGCAAACCGCGGCTAACGGCGAGACCTTCGAATTTTGTACCGAAACTCGCTCCCACAGCGTGTTGCGTGTAATGCTGAAACGTCTTGGGCGTCGAAGCTTCGACATGATCCAGACGCGCGCGAATGTTCGGCACATACTTGTCAACCGCATCGAGCGTTGTTTCGATTAAATCCTGTTTGCCCGCCTCGTATTCGGACTCAGGCAAATGAGCCCAATCATCGTAGTTCGCATTCGTACTCGACACGACCAAACATCGCGGGCGCCCCTGCGGACGGGTTCGCGGGTAGTAAAAGGAAAAAGTGCGGCTGGTGATATCGCGGCTGAGTAACAGGTCCGTGCGGAAGTCTTTGGCAGTCGAGCTAAAGAGCAGGTCGCCAGTTGACTCATCGATGCGCTCGTCGGGTTTCAACGCCATGTAGACTTGCGTACTTGAATTATTGAGTCGCACCGCCTGCGTTTCCTCGACGAATTTCCGATCAAAGTGTTCCGCACCGACAAGACGCAAAATCGTCGTACGGATATTCGCGTTGGAAACAATGGCTTCAGTCTGTATCTCGCGGCCATTGACCGTGACGCTACGTACGCGGCAGCCGCTCACTTTGATTCCATCAACATTACAGCGAATCCGCGCGTCGACATTGTTGGCAGTCATCTCCACATGCATTCGTTTGATCAAATGATCCGTACCACCTTGATAGGTATAGACTCCCTTGGACATAAAGTTCGAAAACACAATGCCGTAGGTGATCGCCGGATCTTCGAGCGTGGAACCATTGGCGTAAACGATCGGCTCCATCAACAAACGCACCACATCCTGGCGATCAGGAAAGAACCGTTGGAACAATTCGCCTGTCGTGGTCGTCTGATCGTCATAGAAGTTCATCTGCCGAACTGTATCAAAGAACTCCTGTACGGTGGTTGCGGCGACGCCGAATCTCCCGACGAGTAAACGCGTGAAGTCTTCGCGGTCGTAGGTCGTCGTTAGCGAGAACATGGGATTGTCAAACCGCATATTTTTCAGCGGTACGATTGAATCCGCGATCTCACGCGTCCAATAGCGGCGGCAACTTTTGATCATTCCGAAAGGAAAACCGTGCAACGAAACATCGAAGATGTGGCCCCCGGGACGTCGAAACCAGGTCGCCATGCCACCGAGTTTGTAATGCTGTTCCAGCAGCAGCACGCTGCGACCTTGTCGTGCCAACACGTTAGCGGCCGTCATGCCGGCAAGCCCGCTGCCAATCACAACCACGTCGTAATGAGATTTCGCGTTCTTGAGAAAGTCTTTTGGCATGTTCGCAATATAGACTAGCAAGCTTGACACAGTTAGAAATCTGAGCCTGGTCGTCCTGACTAATTACTGGTCCCTGATCGCCGGCCCCTGATCCCTGACTTAATTCCGCAACAAATGTTGGTTTGCGATCGAAATCCCACTGAAAATTGAACCAACGATTCCCACAAAACCCTGATCCGTGCCGCAGATAAACAAGTTCTCCAATTCGGTTTTACCGTCAAGGAGTTTGCTGGGCGACCCGTAGACCGCCCCATTGTCGTGTGACGTAAACCGCCGAATTGTGGTCGGTGTGAAAAAGTCGTTGTCAATAACGTGTGCCCGGTAATCAGGCACAAATCGCACGGCGGCCTGCGTCGCGCGATCAAACCAACGCTGCTTTTCAGCAACGTAGGATTCTTCGGACAGGCCTGACCACTTATCATAATTGGCCAGCGAAGTTACCCGCATCACACCGTCTGGCAAATTGCGATCGATGTCAGCCTTGCTGTCATCGTATTTGTAGTTGTTCGGCGAGCAAATGACGCCCGTGCGTATGTCGCAGAGGCCTTCGCTTTTCTGCCAATGAAAACTTTCGGAATTGTTGAAAAAGACAACCGTATCGCTATGTCCGAGCGCTGCGGGTTTACAATTCAGCACGGCGATCGCTTCGGTGAAAGACAACTGACCCGGCTGCAACTGGTCGGAACGACGCACGTCATCACATAGTCGCATCGTCTCTACCCAACCGGCCGACGAGAGGATTCGGCCAGCCGCTATTTCGGTGCCATCCTCAAGCACGACGCCAACGGCGCGGCCGTTCTCGACGTGTATGTGGTCGACACCGCTACGCAGTTTGAGTTCGCCACCCAACTCGCGATATCGGCGAATGAGATTCTTGAGAATCAGACGCACGCCGGCCAGGGGCCGTCCGAAACCTTCGAGAAAGATACTACGGAACATGATGCTAAACGAGCCAAACGCCATGTCCCCTTCACGAGCGTTTCCGTACCACATAAGCGGGCAGAGCAACATCTCAATCAATAGTGGATCAGATATGGTTTCG
>CBDUAB010000158.1:0-7028 GCA_965365045.1 uncultured Planctomycetales bacterium | reverse complement strand
GGTATGGGCGCAAACACGATTAACAGGATACCCGCCTCGCGAACTTTCCCACCATATCGCTTGCACGTCACGGCGTGCGCTGCCTCGTGAATTACCTTGAGCGTGATCCACGTCGCCAACAACCACCAACGATTTCCTGGTGATAGAGCAGCGACCGAGGCGGAAGTGAATTCACTCCAGTGAGTAAAAAGTTGAAAAACCGCGACTATCCCGACGATCAACCAAATCGAGAAGGCAAATCCGCTAACCATCCAGCCCAAATGTTTCGTGAGCACTTTGACCAGATTGTCAGGCTTGAGTAACGGTAATCGTATGAGGATCGGATTGATCCACTGCAATCTTTTTTGGACGACATGTTTACGGCCCACGTCGAACAATCGATCGACTTGGCGCGACGCACTGGTGTGTGCCAGCTGATTATCAATGGCCCATTTGCAAATCGCTGCTGCCTCGCGTTCGTTAAACGCTTCGGCACCGAGATGCTGGGCTGTGTGACGAACAGCGTCTTGAATGGTCGTTGTGCCATCAAGCAGTGACAGAAATACGTACTCGGGGATGCCGATTCGGTAGAACTTTGAATTGAGCGGGTCCTCGACGCAGTAACAGACGTCTTGCCCATGTTTTTGCAGGGTGAACTTAAGATCGTTGCGCAAACAGGGAGCGACATTGCCGATCTCGACCGTGCTATGTTTCGTCGCCACGTCGTCAGACTCCCAAGGCGTTGCGTACACGGTGCCAAGCTTTGTGCAGCCAGATCCATCCCAGCAACTGTCGTTTGCCAATGACCCACGCACGACCACTCATACCGGGTCGGAGTTGTCGCTCGTCATTTTCAAGCGCGACCTCGGCAACAAAGACATTTTGATTGTCGCGAATCTCGGCGCGAGGGTGCAGTTTACCTACGTGACCGTAGATTGTGTTTTGCGGATGGCCACTCAGTCTCGCCGTCACCTGCATGCCGGATTGAACGTAAGCTACGTCCTCTTCGGGCACGGCAACCTCGAGCTTCAATGGCGATAAAGGAGCGATTTCAAAAAGTGATTGGCCGATCTTTACTGGCGCTCCATGGGCCTCTTCGAGATCACCTTTCAACACAAATCCATCGATCGAGCTGCTGATATCCAAGTTGTCCTGGCGATGGGTGAGAATCTGAATGCGTTGCTCGAGAGCCTCCCTTTCAAGCGTCGCCATTTGAGCTTCGTGCACATCGTGGTGGGCCATTGCGTCATCTCGTTTCTTCGCGGCGCGAGCCGCGTCGGCCAATAATCCGTTGAGCTCCCAACCAAGCTCTCGGTCGTCCATACGAGCAACCAACTGCCCGGCTGTTACTTCGTCGCCCGGCCTCACGTACGTTTCCTTGAGGATGCCGTCGAAGGGTACAACCACGTACCGATGTTGCACCGGTTCGACGACGCAGTTCGATTTGATGCGATGTTTGAGTGGGATCAAGGGCAACAAACACACCAGCACAACCGCGGCGATCACGCACGAGCGACGGAATGTCGACTCGTCTCCCAAGGCTTTTTGCATGACCGAACCTATTGGTCCGGGGTCGGCGGCCTTGCGGACTTCGAGCGCGGTCGCCACATAACGAGCCATCGCGTTGATGCCGTTCATCGTATTGCGAGCATGCAGGACGGCGCGCGGCCCGCAGCACAACCAGACTCCCACTGTCCTGCCGTCGATCGTTTTCAGCGGAATGCTGACAACGGCTTCTTCGTGCTGTTGTTCCGCGAGTTTGCGATGGGAAATAATCGCGTGACGATCTCCCGATGCCAGCGGTGGCCACATGGTGAGATTGTCACGAATAAGCGTTTCGTCCATCGCGGCGACAAGCTGCTTTGAGAACTCGGCCTGGGGATCAAATTCGGCCTTGCCGGAAATGGAGCTCAACTTGACGCCCACTCCCCGTTTGTTCGTGAGCCCAATGGCCGCACAATTTGTCGTCAGGTATTCGTTCAGCGTGTTTGTGGCCAATAAGCAGGCATAACTTTGTGACGGACTTGTTTCGATTTGGCTAACGAGTTCGGCGACTGCCGCTGTGGTACGAGCTTCCCAATCATACATATCAGTTGTCTGCTTCGCTTGCCACCGTTCCAACGCGCCGCTTACGAGCTCTAGGATCAACAGGCGCTTGGCGAGTGGCGTCTCATCTTGTTCCAACACCGCGACAACCGTGGCGCGAGAATCACCGCGGATAGGCAACGGGATTGCCGCAATGTGGCGATTGTCATGCTGTCCCAAAGCTCGTGTGGCCGTGGAACCGCTCTCCATCGCCAGTCGGCAGAGCTTGGCAATATCCTGATTTGATAAGTTTGGGATGTTCTCGATACTTCCAACCGTGGCCAAGGCGCGCGGCGCGCCGCCACCTTCGACTGCGACAAATGAGACGAAACAGGCGCCGACGAGACCGTGAGCAGCTTCGGCAATGCGCTGGGCCACCACGTTCATGCTCGCTGACGATGCAACGATCTCCGCCAATTGCTCCTGAAGGGAGAATGGTCGCCGGCTCGTGGCTTTTCCCGGCGTGTTGACGACGCGTCTCGGAACATTGACGTCTGGGAGCATGCACGTCTGCGTATCCGGCGTCTTTCCTGCATTTGTGTCAACGGTCGACATAGGTTGATTACCCGAATCCTGTTAGTTCGATGCCATTGCGATTTCTTCGTCATATGCCGTGAGATCTCGATCGGCAACGGTCGAGAGGACCTCGTTGAGCCATTGATCTTGCCGAAAAAGATCGCAGCGTGAGTCGTATCGCATGCGTTCAGCCGATCTTTGTACGCGTCGGACGGCGGCGGACCAGTTTGTTTTCGACTCGCCTGAGTCATCGCAGGAATTGGCGATGCTGGTCGCCAGTGCTTGGCCATGGTGCGCCAGCAATTCGTCCTCGCAAGAGACGAAAAACTGGCAAGACCCCGGATCTCCTTGCCGCGCCGCACGGCCGACTAGCTGGCGATCGACGCGCTGGGATTCCTGCCGTTCCGTCGCCACGACATGCAAGCCGCCCAAGCTCAACGACTCTTCACTCAGCTTAATATCGGTCCCGCGTCCCGCCATATTGGTAGCAATCGTCACTGCGCCAGGTTCTCCAGCGCACGCAACAAGTTCTGCTTCGGATTCGTCCTGTACACCGTTGAGCAGTTTATGCGAAATGGCTATCGAGCGCAGTCGGCTGGCGATTTGGACGCTTTCGTCGATCGTTCGCGTGCCGACCAGAATCGGTTGCCCCCGTTCGTTCCGCGCGTGAATGTCGGCGACAATTGCTGTGATCTTTGCTTCCCAGTTGGCAAAGTATCTCGTCGGTACCTCGCTGCGCTGGCATGGCAGGCGCTCAGGAATGAGGACGACAGATAGCCCGTAGAAGGATTGGAATTCGTCTTCCAGACCAACCGCTGTACCGGTCAGTCCGCAAATGTTGTCGTAAAATCGAAAGTATCTTTGTCGACTAATGCGCGCCACCGATGCGTTTTCCGCGCTGACCGTGACAGACTCTTTCGTTTCGACTGCCTGGTGCAATCCATCGCGCCACGTGCGATCCGTGAATATCCGCCCCGTATATTGGTCGACGATCATGACTTTGTCGTCGCGGATGACATAGTCAATGTCTTTGGTGAGAATGTGCTCGGCGGTCAAAGCGTTCTCGAGGTAAATCGACCATGGGCGATTGAGCCCTTCGCTGAGCATGTTGGCTTCTGAATAAACATTGGCCAAGCCCTCGTCCGTTAATCTGACACGACGCTTGTTCTGTAGAATCGTAAAGTGCCGGTCTGCTGTCAGACGACAAGCGACTTGGCGGGCCGCTTGAAATGTCCGCGAAGCATCCGAAGCTCTGGGCGCCGCTCCACTAAGTATCAGCGGCGTATTGGCTTCGTCGATCAACACGCTGTCTGCCTCGTCGACAATTACCATCGCGTGTTTTCGTTGCACCGTCGGCGCGCGTTGCCTATCCAAGCCACGCAAATCGAGACGGAACTGTTGTCCCAAACTGAGGTGCGGTTCGGCTCGCAGCCGCGTTTGATCACGCAAATAGTCAAATCCAAACTCGTAGCCTGTCGCGTAAGTTATGTCACATCGATGCGCTGCGCGTTTCGTTTCGGGCGGAGTTTTCTCGCGTGAAATGCCGACGGTAAAGCCGAGCAGCTCGTAAACGGGTCGCAACGTTTCGTAATCACGTTCAGCTAGGTAACGGTTCACCGTCGCCACGTGGACACCGTTGCCAGTTAAAGCGTGAAGCGCCGCGGGCAGCGTGGTAATGAGTGTCTTGCCTTCACCGGTCTTGATGTCCGCGATCGCACCAGTCGACAACGCTAAACCACCGAACAATTGCACGTCATAAAACACGAGTCCCGTCGCGCGTCGTGCCGCTTCTTGAACGAGGGCGAAGCAAGGGATAACGATTTGCAGCGCGGTTACGAGTGTGCCTTGGGCAACTTCTGCGCGTAGGGCTTGGCACTTGGTTGCTAATTGCTCATCGGTGAGTGCTGCGAATTCATCGGCGAGACTACGAATCTGTTGTACCAATGCCCCGTATTCGGATCGCGGCTGTTGCGCGGTGGCCCAAAACCGATCGGTCAACCTTTGATAGGGGCGAAGTGTTTTCATTCGTGCTCATGTGACGCATTGACCGCGTTAATCGTCGTAGGACAGGTTTTCACCTGTTCGGACAGGATACAATCCTGTCCTACGCGATGACACGTCCATCGTTAGCACTATTGCGCTAAGGTGGCGGACGCCGGGCCAGCTTTGACTGGCAGCAATTCTGGGTTTCCGTCAGGGCCGGACGCAGTTTGCAGGTGGATTTGTTCCATCTGCAATAGCGTCCCAGTGACTTGCTTTAAGCGAGTAAGCGACTGGTTGTATACAATCTGCGACTGAACGAATGCCTGCTCCGTGATCGCCCGCCGATCTTGGGCAGCCAGCAAATCTTCTAGAAACAAGGCGGCGGAGGGATCGTATTCTCCACCCGAAAGCAATTGCCAGCGTTTCGTGAGGTGGTGGACTTCGCGTTCGGCGGATTTCATAGCCTGATAGCTGGCCTTGGTTTCCACATATGCCGTTTGGATTTCGCGAACGACCACTTCGGTCTCCAGCTGCAGCGCGTCGACCGTTGCGCGAAACTGACTTTGCAATTGACGCATTTCGATGCTGCGGCGACGAACGGTCGCCCGCGCGGCGCGATTTCCCAGTGGAAATTCCATCTGGATTCCCGCCGAGTAACTAGGCGCTCCATTGCTGAACGAGTCCTTGAACGCGCCGCCCACATTGTAGTTTCCACGTATGCCACGCACGTAGGTTTCCAGGACAAGGTCAAGGGCGGGCAACAACTCGTTTTTGGACATTTTGCATCGAACGGACGCCGCCTTGATGCGCTTCACAGCCTGATGCAGTTCCGGTCGGTTGCGAATCGCCAAGGCCAACGCATCGGACATGGAAACGGGAATGAACTGAACGCTGGGAGCATCTAGGGGCAGCAATTCGAATTGATCCGCCACGCCTAGCTGCGGTGCGTTGACTAGCGAGCGGATGCGGCTTTCTGCATTTTTGACCAACATTCTCGCGCGAATCACAACGACCGTGCGAACGGCAACGGCCGTTTCCGCGCGACCAATTTGAATTCCCGATGCGTCAACTTCAGCGCGATGCCTGAGTTCTTCGAAGATGTCCTGTCCATCCTTTAGCAGGCGCTCCTTCTGCATCAACTCGGCTCTAAGCTGAAATAGCGACCAGTACGCGTCGGAAACGTCGAGTAGCTGTGTTTGCAATTGCCGCGAAAATTCGTCCCGAGCGGCCGACGCGTCGATCTGAGCCAACACAATCAGACTGGAATTATAAACACGGCCAGCACCGCGAAGTACTGGCTGCGAGTAACTAATCGTTAGTTGAGATGTACCCTGATCATTTGGTAGAAAAAAGATTGAATTGCTATTCTCGCGGTTGATTTCCTCGTAAATCTCAAATCGCCCGCCGCTCGTGCTGCGGCGACGCAAACCGTATCGAGATTCCCATCGTTCATTCTTGAACCGGGTTGGACCGCCGGTCGTCAACGTGTTGCCAACAGGCTCATCGACATCGTTCCACATAGTTTCCGAGAAACCAACCCAATCGAATTCGGCATCTTCTTCGATGATCGTCAGGTCGCGAATGAGGGGGGAATCGCTAAATACCTTGACTTGATCGGAATATTGCAATGTGGACGCGATCAATTGATCCAGCGTCACAGGCAACGGTTGCGAAGTTGGCCATTGCGGCTGAACGACAAGAGGACGCCACCATTCATCGGCCGAGTCATCCTCATCGTGGAGTGGACCAGACGGTGATTTTTTGTCATGACTGTTGAATTCGATACTAGGGGCGGGAAAAAGCGGTCCGTTCGGGGGCGCCGGCAATCCCACGGTCGTTGTCGGCTCATCAACATCCGGTAGGCGATTCACCGGATGGTGTGGAAGTAATTCGCTACCGCGTTGACTGGACGGTGATGCTGCGACTCGGTGGACGTTGCGAGCCGATTGCCCCTCTTCATCGCCAGCAGCCGATAGTGGTGCCAACATCGACCGGATTTGGGGTGAAACGTCTCGCTCGCCAGAGATGATTTGCGAAAACCCCATGCGAGCCGTTGCAGCTAGCACGAAACTAAATAAAAGTGCTACCGTGATCAGCGGAAACCGAACGAAGCAGACGTGTTGAAACCACGTCATGTCAAAAACCTATTGAGGAATACTATGTTGATAAGACGAGGAGGCAGGACGGGCGATGTAGGAGCGGCAAACAAAAGGAAGTCGTGAGATCACTCCTCGTACATCCTTCGTTATGTTCGACCGGAACTTCCGGAGACCTAAGTACGTTCGCTGCCACACCGGGAATCGTTAAAATGCGGCAGGTCTTCGTAAGCCGTACGGTTGAGACAAACCGAAAACCCGACGCAGTTTAACAAGCCGCCGCTGATGTATTTCCTCAGTCAACAATTGCATGCTCACTGATACAGTCCGTCGCCGTCGGTCGAAAACGGTACCCAAGCTAACGCGAGA
>CBDUAB010000157.1:0-7031 GCA_965365045.1 uncultured Planctomycetales bacterium | reverse complement strand
TCCACCCTGGGCTGACATAGGACCACCCCTTCGGGGTTTTTGTACAACATCGTTTAGCGAGTCAGAATCGCCCCGTTGAGGTTTTATGCAACCGCAAGGCTAGCGTATGTCGGTCCGGTCGCCAGAACATAGAATACGTTGGACTCTGACGGTAACGTCCTTGGGGGTGTTGATTACGTTGGTCATCGCCGCGATTTGGAATGACCGTTTCCTGACTGAGCAACCATCACCTACCGGCTCTGATGTGGTTCGTCAATCCACGCCAACGACGAAGTCCGTGGACTTGGCGACAGTGCCCGTTGACGTGGAATCATCATGGAGAAACTTAGATGACCCTAGTCTCGATGGATGGGATTCGGAAGCGCTCAGTGACGAGATAAGTTCAGCCCTTAACGCGCTCGGTCAGTTGATTGTCCATCCAGAGGGCATTAACCTCGCCGCGACGGGCAAAATTTCGGATGAAGGTTTTACCTGTCGTGCGTTGCTACCCGAATCCCGACAGACCGTGTTCGAAGATGGTGTAATTCGGGTGGAACGAGCGATTGCTGATCCAGGCACCCGCGAACCGCAGTCCGGTGTAATTCACCAAGGTCCAGCAGGATTGGCCGAGGCATTGCGCGCCGTCGCGGCGCCCTTTCGCGATGCCGCGGATGTGCGGTTCAAATTCAAACTAGTTCAGCTTGAATCTGCTGACAGCGGCGTCACGACGCGCCAGTTTTTTGCCGTCTCGGGTCGCACCGTGGGCGGCGTTATCGAACAAAACGCTACTTGGTTGGCTCGCTGGACGAAAACCAGCGATAGAGAAATGCCCAAGCTGTTGCGGATTGAGGTTACCGACTTCGAGCAGGTTACGTCAAATTCCACGAGCGGGCCATTGTTCGCGGACTGCACCGAGTCGGTCCTTGGCAAAAACAATTCATTTCAACGGCAGTTTCTCCATGGGATGAACCATTGGCTGGAACGAATTCAAGACACACGTTATTTCGCGCCGCTTGGCAATCCTGGATTGACGCTAGGGGATGTGAATGGGGATGGACTAGACGACCTCTATGTTTGCCAAGAAGCCGGTTTGCCAAACCGGCTCTTCTTGCAGCAGCGCGACGGAAGTGCCGTCGATGCGTCCGAGGCGTGGGGTGTCAATTGGCTGGAAAGCGCGCGTAGTGCTCTGTTGATCGACCTGGACAATGACGGAGATCAGGATCTGGTGGTCACGATCATCGGCGGATTGGTCATTGCCAGCAATGATCGCCAACTGAACTTTACGATCCGCTCGGTGCTCTCGACGGACGACGACACAATGTCTCTGAGCGCGGCAGACTATGACAACGACGGTGATTTGGATATCTACGCTTGCGTCAATTATCCAAATGACTTTTTTGCGCAGTCCGGCGATATATCGGTATTGGGCGGCGCTTCGAATCGAGTTTACCACGATGCCAACAATGCCGGCCGGAATTCACTTTTTCGCAACGACATCTCGCGGGGCGGCCAATGGCAGTTTACGGACGTCACGACAGATGTCGGCATGGACGTGAACAATCGCCGCTTCAGTTTGGCGGCCGCATGGGAAGATTATGACAACGATGGTGACCAGGACCTGTACGTGGGCAACGACTTTGGCCGCAACAATTTGTTCCGGAACGAAAGTGGCAACGGCACGGCCAGATTTGTTGACGTCGCTAACGAGGCGCTTGTCGAGGACAGCGCGTCGGGAATGTCGGTGGCGTGGGTGGATGTTGACCGCGACGGGCAAACGGATCTGTACGTGGGCAACATGTTCTCCGCTGCTGGTGGACGGATTACGTCCGATCCGCGGTTTAAGCCGGGTGCTAACGACCAGGTGAGAAATCGACTACGGCGATTCTCCCGCGGAAGTACCCTGCTGAAGAATCTGGGCGATGGTTCGTTCCTCGATGTGAGCATTGCCGCCGGCGTTAATGTGGGTCGTTGGGCCTGGAGTTCCAACTTTCTTGACATCAACAACGACGGCTGGGAAGACATCCTGGTGGCCAACGGTTACATCACGACTGATGACACCAGTGATTTGTGAAGTTTCTTTTGGCGACAGGTCGTGTCGCAATCACCAAACGACGAGCAGGCTGCCACCACGCAGGATTGGCTTCAAGCTCGACGTGATCTTTCCCACATGATCAAGCAGGGCCGATCGTTCAGCGGGCATGAGCGGAATTGTTGTTTCTTGAACACGGCGCGGGAACGATTTGCAACCGTGTCGGCCACCTCGGGTCTCGACTTTCCCGACGATGGCCGCTGCGTGGCGATCGTCGATTGGGACCATGACGGCGATTTGGACGTGTGGTTGGCCAACCGCAACGCGCCTCGCTTGCGTTTTATGAGAAACGATACGCCTGCCAGTAACCACTACGTGTCCTTGCGATTGATTGGCAACGGTACAACCACCAATCGCGACGCAATCGGGGCACGGGTTGAAGTAATCTTGAATTCAAGTGAATCGAATCGTGCGATCAAAACGTTGCGCGCGGGTGAAGGTTTTTTATCGCAGTCAAGCAAGTGGATCCATTTCGGGCTTGGAGACGTCAAGAATATCGAGAAAGTGATCGTCCACTGGCCGGGCGGTGGCGTCGAGGAATTTGCGGGCCTCCAAGTGGATCACCGCTATCGATTGCGGCAAACAGCGGGTCGCCCAATTCGCGAAGATTCAACACGACGTCCTCTTTCCTTGCAAGCGTCGTGGACGGACGTGCCGTCAGCGTCTCGTGTTGCGCGCGTTCCATTGGTTACCCGGTTGCGCATGCCGGAGCTATCGTACACAACACTTGACGGTGCGAAACGATCCTTGTCCTTCCAATCCGGCCAGCCAGTGTTGGTCAATCTGTGGGCCAGTTGGTGCGCGCCATGCGTCGCGGAACTAGCGGAGATTACGCGTCGCGAGAACGAGCTGCGTGCCGCCGGAATCGACGTCTTGGCCGTTTCGCTCGACGGGCTCAGTGCGGACGACGGGCTCAGTGCGGACGGCGGGCTCAGTGCAGACAGCGGGCTCGGTGCAGACAGCGGGCTCGGTGCAAACGCAGCTGCCGTTGCAGAGGCCGAGGCGACGTTGTCACGGATCGGATTTCCATTTCCAGCCGGGCATGCCGGTAAGGACCTTCTCAAGGACCTGCAGGAATACCACAATCATGTCGTTTCTATGTGGCGACCCCTACCGATACCATCAAGCTTCTTGATCGATGGCCAGGCACGCTTGGCCGTGATTTACAAAGGTCCAGTTACCGTCGATGAAGTGTTGGCCGACGCGCGGCATCTGGCCGGCGACTATGTCCAGCGATTTGAACGGGCTGCCTGCCTGCCGGGTGCCGCTCTTGACCACGAACAAATCACCGAATCGGCTCGACAAGCCGAAACAAGGACGCGTTACCGGGTGGCCGCCGGTCTTTACGCCGCCGGTCGACTGGCCGAGGCCGCTGCTTGCTTTCTTGATCTCCTCGAGTTCGATTCGGATTGTGGGGAAGCACACGGTCAGCTAGCCGTCGTCTATTTGCGACAAGGGGAATTGAATAAGGCGGCAATGCACTGCCGCCGCGTTTTGGAGTTGGATCCTAAAAACGCGAGTCAGCACAATACCATGGGTAACATACTTTCCAGCCAGCAGAATCCGGCGCAAGCGCAAGCGCACTATTTGCGTGCGATCCAAATCGACCCCGAATACGCCGAAGCCCACAATAACCTTGGCACCGTCTTCGCAAGTCAAGGCAAGTTGGTCAAAGCCGCCAGCCACTTCAAAAGGGCGATTGCGATTGATCCGGATTCGGCCGAAGCGCACAACAATCTGGGCAGCGTATTCGCTGCTAACGGAGATTTCTCGAAAGCTTCGGCCCATTATCGGCAAGCGATTCGTGCTGATTCGAAATACGCGGAAGCATACAACAATCTGGGCACCATGTTCGCCAGACAAGGAGACTTCAAACCGGCTGTCCAGCAGTACCAGCGCGCCCTAGAAATCAACCCCAACTATGGTGAAGCCCGCAGCAATTTGAACCGGGCACAATCGTCGTTGAGGAACCCGTAGGACGAGGTTTCTATCCACGGTGATGATGACGTGCCATGCGAAGACGGCTACCTGTCATCCTGAGCCGAGTAACACGAGGCGAAGGATCTACCAGCAGCTCCAGCGCCGCTGGCAGATCCTTCACTCGCTGTCGCTCCCTCAGGATGACACAAGCGGCGCTTTCAAATGGATCACGCGTACGAGAACACGAAGCTACACATGAAGAAAGATCAAAGGGCTGCACAACAATTGGCTTGGATTTTGTGACTTTTCGTGTTTTTTGTGGCCATTCCTGAAAGTGTGCATCAACTTTGACGACTACCTCGAGAGCGTATCCAACAGATCAAACAACTCGCGCGGGATCGGTTTGTGGCTGGCATAAGTTTGTGTAAAGGGAGTCAACGTGCACTGTTGGCCAATGATCCCCGCCATCACAGCCGTTTCACCAGCGAGTATCGATCGAACGGCGAAGTCGCCCACGCGACTGGCGAGAATTCGATCGTCCGGAGTAGGCGTTCCGCCCCGCTGCAAATGGCCGAGAATTAGCGTGCGTGTCGAGAACGGGCAATCGGTTTCTGCTAATTGACGATCCAATTCCTCGGCGCCGCCGCGCTCATCACCTTCGGCGACGATCATCATTACCGAAGATTTGTTGCGGGCTTTGAAGACGTGTAAACGTTCGACAATCGCTGATATGTCGGTATCGGTTTCCGGCACGCAGGCGATTTCAGCGGCCGCCGCCAAAGCGGTGTAGACGGCAATAAAGCCACTGTTCCGGCCCATTACCTCGACCAGGAACATGCGCTCGTGACTTTCCGCCGTGTCGCGAATCTTGTCAACCGCATCGACGGCCGTTTGCACCGCCGTCGAAAACCCGATCGTGTAATCGGTGCCGATCAGATCGTTGTCGATGGTGCCCGGACAGCCTACAATCCGTCCGTCCCAAACGGTGGCCAAATCGACCGCGCCGTGAAATGTCCCGTCACCGCCAATCGGGATCAACGCATCAATGTCGTGACGGTTGAGGATATCGGCCGCCTGGCGAATTCCGGCTGCGGTGTTGAATTCCTTGCTGCGGCTGCTACCGAGGATGGTACCTCCGACACGGCCAATGTCCGATACGGCACGTAGCTTCATGAGCTGTTCCGCATTGCGATTGAGAAAGAAGTCCTCCTCCAGCAACCCTTGATAGCCCCTGCAAATCCCCACGACCTCATGACCGGCCGACAATGCGGATCGCACGACACCCCGGATGCACGCGTTCATGCCCGGCGCGTCGCCGCCACTGCAAAAGACTCCAATACGCATGGGAATCGCCAAATTATCATGGTTTTTTCTGAATCAACGACAGTCGCGACACAAATTAACATGAGGTCGGTTGGGATGACAAGCCGCACCGAAATGCCGCGACAAGGGGGATCCGGGTAAGCCAGCCCCCATTTCGGCTCGCTTTTTGCACCAGCACAAATGAGTTGAAGGCCATGCAGGTTTCATGCAGAATCATGTTGGATTAAACTGGACATCATGTCGATTGATTCTCATTCCGCCGATTCCACATTTGTACGCATTCCGCGAGTGTTTCAATCGTTGGAGCGCGATGGTCCGTTCGACAAGTGCTTGCTCTGTGAACGCAACTTGTTGGTTCCGCATTCGAGTGCCGCCGCGCCGACGTATTTTGTCGAGCGCATCTTTCGCGGCAGCGAGCCGATTATCGAGTATGCCCTCTGTCTTGTTTGCGATGACACTGCGCGCAGCGAATTGTCGAAAGATTCAATGCACAGAATCGATGTGTTCTTTCAAGAACATGTCGATTTTGAGCGGCGGCTTTGGGACATGCAGCAGCGGCGCGATCGAGACCAAGTCGAAGCCTGGCTGGCGGAGTGCATCGTGACAAAACGAAAAGTCGAGGATTGTCACGAACGTCAGATCTTGGCGATCTGTCGTGGTGATCAATTGGCGCTAGGCACCAGCATGATGTTGTCCGGGCAAGCGATCGAAATGGTGATGCCGCTACTGTCCCAGAAAACACGGGATTGGCTCGACGAGTTCACTTCCGCAAACTTCGGCATGCCACCGGAGTTTTGTGACGCGCCGGACTTCTGTCCCATCCTGGTGTGATGGTTTCGCGGGAACCACCAAGAAAAAGGGCAATGCCCGGCAAAGTAAATGGGCCTCCATGCCGCGAAGACCCTCCGTGGGTGACTTGCATCTCATCCGGCGACGAAGCAGGGTGAGGGATACGATCACGGTCTTGCCGGACATGCCCTTGAAGACGCTTGTTGATTTCACTTGCGATTGGTAGCGTGCCCGCTCGCTAACCAGCGAGTTCATCGAGCAACTTGCCAAACTGAGGCATGCGTTCGTTTAGGTACTGAATCCACTCCTCTGGTTTCCAGATTTCAATGCAGACGGCCGCACCGATCAACAGCACATCCCCGCCTGGTTCCACGCCGAGGAATTCTCGAAAACCCTCCGGTATTACCAATCGACCTCGGCCAGCGAGCTGAACCTCTCGATGTCGCGTTGAAAGCAGGCGGCCCAGTTGTTGCACTTCGGCCAAACGGCCTTCAAGTCGCCCTGCCAGCATCTTTGACTGCACCAAGTCGACGTTTGCGTTGAGGCGGTCACTCCACTTCTCGGCACTCCACAAGCTGATCGAGCCGGGCCGCTCCTTGACCAAAATGCAGTCCGTTCCGTCGGCTGTGAGGGGCGTGGCGATTTCGCTTGGGATCGAAAGCCGAAACCGTTCATCCACCGTGCGTCGGAATTCGCCCAGGATGAAATCACGATTCGACGGCATAGATCACTTGCGATACACCAATGTGAGAACGGCCTTCGACTCCTATCTGGGCTGATTTCCCACGATTTTCTTTAGTACACCACTTGGCTGGGCTTAATTCCCACAACATTGCCTAAGTTTAACGATTCATTGAGGGTCTGCAAGTCGCAAAACCACATTTTTCGAGATTTGCAGGAAAGATTACAAAGGGGACATGAGCACCGACCT
>CBDUAB010000156.1:0-7043 GCA_965365045.1 uncultured Planctomycetales bacterium | reverse complement strand
CTGCCTGCTGATCATGAGGCGGAGCCTCCTCGCCAGTGCGGTCCCAGGCAGAGCCCGGGACCGAGGCGTCATCTACAGTCCTGCTGATTCTTTGTAAGGATCTCAGCTCCCCAGCGTCATCCCTTTGCCAACAAATCTTCCGGATGATGAAAAACCATGAATTGAGAGGTCACAATGATTGTTGTGAATCCCAACGCAGTTGACGAGGCTTTAGCCAACGCCGACCTCGTTAAGCAGCTTATAGACGAGGTGGCCGCCGGATCACAGCTCGCCGCAAAAGTACATCGAAGCCTGCTTCCTTCGCCAGTTCGACATCCTCAAATCGATGTGGACGTTCGCTACCTTCCGGTTGACAACGTGAGCGGAAACTACTGCCAGGTTCGCTTTCCCGTCCCGACGATTTGCTACATTACGATCTGCGAAGTCCGGGGGCACGGCATCACTCCATCGCTGTTGGCGACACGTGTCAGCAGCGAGGTAAAGCATTTTATTTCGGACCGATTGCGGCCAATGGCCATTGTACGTGAATTGAACGAATTCATTTACGAGAATTTTCAGGACGTGAATGTATCGCTGAGCTTTATAGCGGCACAAATCGACCTGGACCACCGGACCATCAGCTACAGTGGCGCTGGGCATCCGGGTGTGCTGTTGCTGCCTAGCGAGGGAGGGAGGGTGTGTTCGCTGGATAGCCAGAACTCCTTAATTGGCGTCTCTGAGTCCTGTCTCTCTGAAGAGCCAGAACACACCCGTGCACTGGCGGAAGGAGACCGATTGCTTTTTTACACTAGCGGACTTCTCAGAGCTGCCGATGCTGAGGGACGGCCGTTTGGCCAGGCTGGGCTTGAGCAAATTGCCTCCGATGTTCTGTCGGTTGGCACATTTGCCATGGCTGACTTGATTCTGGAGGAGGTGGCCAGGTTCCGAAACGGTCGTCCGAAAACTGACAAGACCCTGATCGTCGCAGAGATTAAGTAACGGCTCCGGCGCGTTGGCTGGGTATTTGGACGTGTTATGGGAGTCCCCGGCGCGGATCGGCCTCTCATGTCAACGTCGGGTTGTCTTGGTGGACGCCCCAATCTGCCGGTTTCCAGCATCGGGCACTAAATGAATAGGCTAGCACACGTAGCCGAAAGTTTCTCGGCCTTTTCGTGTAAGGAATCTATCGTTCAGGCGTCACCTCCCTTAGCTCAGCGCAACACGGCCAGAATTGAGGAGTTGGCGTCATGCCGGATAAGCTTTGGTACTTGAAGCATTGCAACCTGTTCGAGCGAAGAAGGTGGGGAGCAACAAGCATTCGAGAAGTCACTGATTACACACACATCTTGAATTGCTCAATCGCGTTCGTAGCGAGCATGTGCTCAATCTTTCGGGGTACATAATGAGTTCCTTAGCCTGCTCGGTGAGTTCTACAAGACGATGCGATATAGCAGGTTTAGCATGCGGGCTTCGCAGCGAGATGAGAAGGCTGCGTTGTTTGGATTTCTGGGGAAGCATCTGGATGTAGATATCACGGATGACATGATAATGCCCACCTACAACAACGCTAGGTTCAAGAAGTTCATGGGCAAGACGGTCGGGAAGATAGCAAGCCAACTCTATGACATCATTTTCCGCGTAGGTGTTTATACGCATGAGTTGAGGTGTGATTCAAAGGCGGCAAAAATCTTCTTGAGCAAGGAATATGATTTCAAAAACGAAGATGTATTGTGGAAAGAACTGCTTATCTTCTTCGCTAGCTCAACGCAGCCTTCTGAACGCATGCTGGAATTGCGGAGCCTGCCTCCCTTGGAATTCGATCCTGCTCTGGATTTGGATTATCTTCAGTGCTTCGGATCCGAGGAAAGAAAGCTCGAAGTGATGGACGAGCTCGAAAGCCTCTACGAAGATCTGGATGATAAAGGCGAGCGATTAGGGCTATTGGAGATAATTGACGACCCAAATGCGGATTTCGAATCGCCGCTTGACGAAGAATACTAGCATGCCTCGCGTATAGGCACCGCCCGAAACACGCCATAACAAAGGCCCGCCGAAGGGCCGAAGGAAAACACGGAACATTTACGGAACAATGTTGCCGATATGAAGCCACTTGATCACCAATGCATTTGCAATACACTTGATGGCTGTACTCGTTTGAGAACAACGATTTACGATGCAAATGCAACGTGGCCCCAATGCAAGCTCAACACCGGTAAAGTACCTTCGGGTCCTACCGGGGGAGCCATCTCTTAGCTAAATCCATTTGGCAATACCGTGAAACAGATAAGGACTTAGGGCAATACGCCTTGAGTCCTTTTTTCGTGCTGCGTAGGTGATGGCCAGTATGCTCGGAGTGCCCGAGTCGACGAGAACCTGAAACTGGTTGAAGCTGGCAGACTTACCATTCCCGAGGATGCGGACGTCGTTATTGGCTATGACGAATCGTCCGTGAATTCGTCATTAGGCATTCGGATTTCTTTAGTCATTAGACACTTAGTCATTCTCGAAAAGCCGCCACATGGCTACGCACGCCAACTCAAACACGTGACGGCAAATCAACGTTGGCCAAAACGCGGCTCGTCGCGAGCGACTTGTTGAGTACGTAGAAGTGCAATCCGGAAACGTCGCCGGCGAGCAGTTCATTGACTTGTGATGACGCCTGCTCGATGCCGATTTCCATTTGCCATTGTGCGTCAGCCGATTCACCGAGGCGAGCGACAAAACCGGCCGGCAATTTCGCGGCACAAAGGTCGGTGATGCGCTGGATTTGCTTGAGGTTGGTCACCGGCAGAATGCCTGGTACAAGAGGGGCTTTGATACCTGCTTTTTCATAGCGGTCGCGAAATTCAAAAAAGTCGCTGTTGTTATAAAACAACTGCGTGATCACGATGTCCGCCCCACAATCGACTTTGCGCTTGAGGTTTTCCAAGTCGATGTCCGCCGACGGAGCTTCCTGGTGTACTTCGGGATAGCCCGCGACAGCAATGCCAAAGTCGGGGAACTCCGCGCGGACTAGCGATACGAGTTCGTTCGCGTATCGCAACCCACCTTTGGCCGCGACGAATTCGGTCTGTCCGCTCGGTGGGTCGCCCCGCAAGGCAACGACGTAATCGATAGAACGCTGCGCGGCGGTAGTCAAGTAATCTCTCAGCTCGTCCACCGTCGCGCCAACACAGGTTAGGTGCGACGCAACTGGCGTCTTATAAAGTTCTTTTACTTGCTGGACGACCTCAAGTGTTTTGTCGCGGGTGGAACCACCGGCTCCATAGGTGCAAGTAAAAAATGCCGGGTCGAATTGCTTTAGTTTTTCCACGTGGCGCAGCAGCGCAGCGTCCCCTTCCGGGGTTTTAGGAGGAAAAAGCTCGAATGAAAGACCGAACCGGTTGGGTCCGTAATGATCAGCCAACATCATGAAGATTGTTCCGAAACGCTATCTTGAAAAGTTCCCGCAGCTATTCAACCCAATCTCGGTGGGCGGCAGGCCAAATCTTTACGGCTATCCTGAGTCATTTCAAATAAGTCCCGCAACAGTTGCTCGTCGCAAGGTCTGCAGGGGACTTGGCGTCGCGCAAACATGCGTTTCTGTGTACTGATGGCGGCGTCAAGTGAAACCGCGGTCGTGTCGCCGAATTGCTGAGCGTAATTGACGAAACTGGGCACATTACGAGTAACGAATCCGTAAATCATGCTGCCAGCGCCAATGAACTTGCCAGTGAGAATCGCAGTGTTGATCGCCGTTTTTGTGTAGTCGCCGATGATGCATCCCATCAGTCGCATGCCTGTCGAGATCTTTTGGCCCCCATGAACAACGTTCACTTCACCGTAGGTGTTCTTTAGGTTGCTGTTCGTTGTACCGGCGCCGACATTGATCCAACTGCCAAGATACGAATGGCCAAGATACCCATAGTGTTGTTTGTTTGAGTAAGCTTCCAACACGCACGTGTCCAGTTCGCCGCCGACCTTGACCGTATGACCTAATTCCACAAATGGATGAATTGTCGAATGCGCATGTATCAGCGAGTTGGCGCCGACCTGTAACGGTCCAGAGAGGCAGCAGAACGGTCCAACAACCGAATCGGCTTCGAGCAAAATCGGACCGCAACGGGTATCACTTACAACATATTGGCCGAGCGTCGCGCCTGACTTGGCAAACACGCCCGGAGTGACCTCTTGGAATTGCTCCGATCTGATTCGGTATTCGAGGTTTGCCGTAAACATCGCCTGGTGCTGTGCAATTACCGAGTGCGGATAATCCAGCAGTACCAGAGCGCTGCCATCGTCCGCCGACAATTCGATGTTCGGCAATCCCGCTTCGCGCGCGAATGATGGAATGTCCGATCCGGAGAGGTCCTCCGGTGCGGTCAGGTAGTCTGGTAATACCGCAAGTACCAATTGGCTGTCGTGCCAAATTGCACCTGGTTTTTGAGCCGCGATGATGCTTTGCAACGTCGATAACATTGCCGCGTTTGGTGCCAGGCGGGCGTTGATCAAGATTCGGGACGTAGCCGACGAACGCGGCACCAAGTGTGGGAATTCTTGTCGTTGGATTTCATCCAGATACGAACGTACGACGCCAGCAACGCTAAGGTCCAGCTTGCTCGCGACATCGACTAAGCGCAAACCACCGCACGAAATCGCATATGCTGGTCTGCATAGCGTGATCGGATGCAACCGCGTGACGTACGCGTCTTCAAAAAGCAAAACACCCATGAGCCTACGCCGAAGAGATAGTATTCAACGGACTGGAAGCGGACGACTTTGTCGTGCCGCGATTCGTGATAAGACCTGGAGTATCTTGTCCCGCGCACATACCTGTCAAGTTCATTAGTGCAGCGATTAGCTAGCAGTAAAGGAGCGACCGATGGATCGACGCTTATTCTTCATGGTGACCATCTTGTGTTTGACGTTGGGATTTGGCGCGGGTTGTGCGAATAATAGGTTTGGCTGCCTGGGCGGTTCGTGTGGCGGTGGTTCATGTGATGGAGGTGGTTGCGGCCCGTCAGCCGCGACATATCCATACGCGACTCCCGCGGATTCGTATACGACTCCTTCCTATTCGTCCGCTCCGGTCAATACGGCACCGAGTACTTACAATTCCCACCCAGCGCCGTCGGGAAATAGCTTTTCTGGATCAGGAAGCCGTTAGCTGCATGCTGCGATTCAGAAAATGCTACCTAGGGTATCGAGGAACCGGCGGCGAATGAGGTTCCTGTCGTCGTGCCTGATTTATCTCTCATCACGGTCATCATCCCAGCCCTCAACGAAGAGCAATCACTGCCGCTGGTCATGAATGACCTGCCAGCAGTAGGAGAGATTGTCGTTGTGGATAACGGCTCGACGGATCGCACCGCGGCCGTTGCCAGGCGGCTCGGAGCCGTTGTCATCGAGGAGAAAAAGCGTGGTTACGGCGCGGCTTGTTTACGCGGGCTGCGGCACGTCGAGGACCGCATCGCCGCGGGCAACGCAGCGCCACGGGCGATTGCGTTTGTTGACGCGGATTACAGCGACCATCCGGATTTACTTCCCCAATTGGCGGCGCCTGTATTACGAGGAGATGTCGATTTTGTGCTTGGCTCCCGCTTGCTCGGTCAGCGGGAAGCGGGGGCCATGCCGCCACAAAGTGTGTATGGAAACCGCCTGGCGTGTTTTCTAATGCGTATTCTCTTTGGAGGAACTTACACGGATCTCGGTCCATTTCGTGTCATTAGCTATCCGGCACTCGCAAGACTAATGATGCAGGACGAGAATTTCGGTTGGACCGTTGAAATGCAAATTAAGGCCCTCAAAGCAGGTTTGCGCGTTCAAGAGATTCCCGTTCCTTACCGGAGGCGAACCGGTCAGAGTAAAATCAGCGGTACGGTGTCCGGGACGATAGGCGCCGGATCAAAAATCCTCTGGTTGATCACCCGTTATGGGCTGTTTGGCCGCTGCGGGCACGCGTCTTCCGTGAGTAACAATGCGAGCTGAATGTGTGAATGAAACGGAAGACACTCGAACATGTCGGCGGTCATTGGTCGCTTGTGGCATTCTTATCTGGCTACTTTGCGTAGCCATTTTCTTGCTCAGCGATCGTTTCGCGGAACAGATTCCGAATGTCCAACGCCCACTGCTGCTAGTTCTTTCGTTGTTGACCGTCATGTTCGGAGCCTATTTGTGGGCGTTGCGCTGTGTCATTCGCGGTTCCGGCGCGTATGGCCGCTGGATCATTGGCTTTGGAATTCTCTTCCGCGTGACCCTGTTGGGGTCGGAACCGATACAGGAAGTCGACATCTATCGCTACATTTGGGACGGCAACGTCGCGGCTCAGGGAGTCAGCCCGTTCGCGTACACTCCCCAACAGGTGCTCGATGCGCATGCCGAATTTGCCGAGGGTGACCTAGCGGATTTGCTGGCACTGCGCGATTCGTCGCCGGCGATCGAGCGAGTTTTAAAGCGTATTCACTTTCGTGAGTTACCCACGATTTATCCCACCGTTAGCCAATGGGTCTTTCGCTTGGCGGCGATGAGTACTCCGGACGGTGCCAATTTCGAAACTCATGTTGTAGTCATGAAAGGCTGGCTGGTCGTTTTTGACCTGCTGACCGTCGTCACTTTGTGGCTATTGCTACAACGGGTTGGTAGTTCGACGAATTGGATACTGGCCTATTGGTGGTGCCCACTGTTGCTGAAGGAATTTGCCAATAGTGGCCATTCGGATTCGATCGCCGTTTTCCTGACGGTGTTGGCTGTGTACGCGGCCGTAGGTAGCTTTGGCGCGGCCGGCGATTCATCAACGCAAGATTGTCGTGTGGCGCGTGGTTCTGGACGGGCGATGATACAGTTTGGGCTTTCCTGCTTGCTACTTGGTTTGGCGGTGGGGGCAAAGCTCTATCCGCTGGCCCTTGTGCCTTTGTTTGCTTTCGTCGGCTACCGGCGATTAAACCTGTCATGCGCGGCCGTCGGAATGGTGGTCCTAGCGATAACCGTTGGGGCGGTGATGTGGCCGCTTCTTGGCCCCGAGAACCTTGAGGCGGGAGCGCTTGCCGCCGGGACCGATTTGGCAGACGAGGAAGTCGATCCGTTCT
>CBDUAB010000155.1:0-7047 GCA_965365045.1 uncultured Planctomycetales bacterium | reverse complement strand
TAGTCACCTGACCATTTATAAAACGAAAGCACCGTGGCGTGGCAGGCGTAACCGAAAACAACCGTTTGTAAATTCCCCTGCATGTCACGAACCGCCAACACCGGTACATCGTGATCCACGGGCCCAGTCAGTTTTCTCTCGGTACGTAGTACGGAAACTTGTGCTTCAGAATTATTCCGGCGATTGACGGCAATCGTCGCGTGTCCGTTGCCCCAAGTGATTTGTGCGGGCGCCACGCGACCGATGGCCTTTCCCACAACCGCAACAATTTGTGCCTCCAAATAGTCCGCATACTTGTCGACGGAGGCTTGCTGTTGGAGATTTAGAATCGCTCTGTGCATCGGCCGGAGGTTTTTTCCCACGACCGGCCCCGTATGCGTATGCGATACGCACAAGGCGATCTGTTTGCGATCCAAATGATATTCGGTTGACAGTCGACGGCAGACGGATTGCGATAGCTCTCGATCGATACCCACCAGATCCAATGTAATCAGCACCGCGCGGTTTCCGGTACCGTCATCCAAAACCAACGACTTGGCCCACAGTTCCGTCAGCGTACCATCGGCCGGTTTGTCACGTGACGCATAACCTGCCATCCACATTGGTTCGCGCGGAGTGATGTTTACTTTGGCCGCGCCCGCAAGCCAGTGCGGCGATGTATCCACGGCCACGCATGCGGCGTCAGAAAAAAACAATAGTACTGCAGTTAGAATTAATGATCGATGCATCGTTTCTGCCTTGGGAGTTACCCGATGATTCCACCCACGATCTCGCCGTGAATATCCGTAAGCCGAAAATCGCGACCAGCGTAACGATACGTGAGTTGGGTGTGGTCGAGCCCCAAGAGATGCAAGATTGTGGCATGCAAGTCGTGCAAATGCACTTTGTCTTCGACCGCGTAATAACCGTAATCGTCGGTGGCCCCGTGCCGCACGCCACCTTTTACACCACCGCCCGCCAGCCACATCGTGTACCCGTGCGGGTTGTGATCGCGACCGTCGTTGCCTTGGGCGACAGGGGTTCGTCCGAATTCCCCGCCCCAAACCACGAGCGTATCGTGCAACAGCCCCCGCGACTTTAGATCCTTAAGCAGTGCGGCGATTGGCTTGTCGACTTCGCGAGCATTTTTGGCATGATCTTTCTTCAGATTTCCATGCTGGTCCCATTTGTAGCTGTGCGTGCATTGGATAAACCGCACGCCACGTTCGGCAAATCGCCGCGCCATGAGGCATTGTCTTCCAAAGTTGCGTGTTGATGGTTCGTCCAGACCATACATCTGTCGTGTCGTCTGTGTTTCGTCGTCGATATTTTGCAATTCGGGAGCCGCCGTTTGCATGCGGAAGGCCAATTCAAACGAATTGATACGCGCTTCTAACACCGCGTCCGCCGCTGTCGTCGTCAACCGGCGGCGATTCATCTCACCGAGCAGCTCCAGTTCCATACGCTGTAGATCGAGCGGTGTCCCGTCTGCATTTTTGATGAACGGAATCGTCGCTTTCTCGGCGGGAATACTGGCGTTGCCAAGCGGTGTACCCTGATAGTCGGCAGGCAAGAACGCCGACCCATAAGCATTGGAACCACCGTGCGTCAACGTCGGACACATCGTGATGTAGCCCGGTAAGTCTTGGTTCTCCGATCCCAGGCCGTAGGTGATCCATGATCCTATGCTAGGTCGCACGAAAGTGTCACTGCCGGTATGTAATTCCAGTAAGGCGCCACCATGGCGTGAGTTGGAGCCATGCATGCCGTTGATGATACTCAGGTCATCCACACAACTCGCGACATGCGGGAACAAGTCGCTTACCCAAGCCCCCGATTGACCATACTGGCGAAACTTCCAGGGTGAACGGAGCAAGTTACCGGTTTGTGATGAGACGACTCGTGGCTTGTCAAACGGCAATGGTTTGCCGTCGTCACGATTCAACAGCGGCTTGTAGTCAAACGTATCTACCTGCGACGGTCCGCCGTGCATGAACAAAAAGATGACTCGATTGGCCCGCGCGGTGAAATGTGGCGGTCTGGCTGCGAGAGGTTTCTGCGAGGCGGCCGTCTCGTCCTGCAACAACGATGCCAACGCCAGACCGCCAAATCCGATGCTGCTCAACCGCAGCATTTCTCGGCGGCTGATGGCCGGTGAGTAGCGATGGCAAAAGCTGTTCATCTGAGTCTACTCCACGAATATGAACTCATTTGCCGAGATAATCGCGCGACACAAGCTCTGCCAGGCGCGTTGCTGCCGTTTCTCTTTGAGCGTTTCATGAGATTGTAGCGCCAGCGTATAATCTTCAAGATAACGGAGAGCCGTTTCCGCTTCATCCTTCGTCGGCAGGCGGCTGTAAGCCAAGCGATACGCTTCTTCTACCCGCGTAACGTTATCAATATCAACGTCCGATAGCAACGATCCGGCAAACGCATTAGCTCGATCGGCAACGAATTGGCTGTTCATCATAAACAAAGCTTGCGGCGCTACGGTTGTACTTTGACGTCGGCCGTTGGGAACAGCGGGGTCCGGAAAGTCGAACGCCTGAAACACTTCGTACAGGGCACTACGGACAATCGGAAGATAAATGGACCGCCGCGGTGACTCATAGACGACGGGGTTCACGTTCGCCGTGCTCGTGACGTACTTTCGATTCGGCGTCTCGAGGTGTGTCCCTCGCATACGACCATCAAGCTGACCGCTGACTGCCAAAATCGCATCGCGAATGGCTTCGGCGTCTAAACGCCGTCGATTCATGCGCCCATACCAGCGGTTCTCTGGATCAATTTCAGCAGCCCGCGAACTGCCGTCACTACTCAGTTGGTATGTTGACGAAAGCATGATCAGGCGGTGCATCGATTTGATTGACCAGCCGGATTCCACAAACTGCGTGGCCAGCCAATCTAGCAATTGTGGATGCGTTGGCCGTTCCCCCAACCGGCCAAAGTTGTCGGGCGTCCGGACCAAGCCCGTCCCAAAATGCCATTGCCAGATGCGATTTACCATCACGCGAGCCGTGAGCGGATGCTTGGGATCGGTGATCCATCGCGCCAATTCGAGACGTCCACTGCGGTCATCGCCAATGATCGGTTGGTCCTCGCCGGCCACGATGCGGGGAAAACGACGAGGCACTTCGGCGCCTTGCGTAAGGTGGCTGCCACGAATGTGAATTCGCACGTTCTGAGGTTGCGCTTCATCCGAAACCGCCATCGCCTCGGGAAGTTCTGGCGCCGATTCCTCTAATCTCTGTTTTTCGTCACGTAGTTTCGTGAGTTCCGCGACAACGGCGGGCGGATAATGGCTTTCCAGCTCGGGCGGATTGGCGAACGGTCCCTTGGAATCGTCGAGAACACGACGAAACTCATCATCAATCAAGTCTTCCCCATCTTTGTTGGCGAGCGCTGCACTCGCGAATCGCTCTTGATATCGCTGTGCAAGCGTTTCGATGGAGCGAGGCGCCGAGGTTCCGCACAGTGCGTCGCGAATATCCGCGGCTACCCTAGATAGCGGCTTAGTTTCACTCCCCGACAAATAGGCATGCCAAGTGGCAAACAGCGGCGAAGCTTCTCTGTGGGTCAAATCGAGATATCGCGACCACTGTTCGACAAAGGATGGGATCAGTTTGTACTCAGGTGACAACCTTTCCCTGTTTGGTAGTTCGTTCGTTGCGGACATCGGCACAAGCAAGATCTTGTCGATATGCGGAAAATGTTGCGCATGCTCGAGACGAAGCGAGTTCTTGCCCTGGCGAAACTCATAAAACCCTTCCACATGCCATTGCTGCGAAGCGGGATACCAACCACCGGTGGCGCTGCCCGCCGCATCTGACTTGACGCGATCGCCGTTGAGAAACAGGCTGCACGGTCGTGCATTTTCGGCGGCGTAGCGCAATTCCAATTGATACCAACCGGTGGCGGGCAGATTCAGATCGTACTCGACAAAGTTGGGCAACTCGCCTTGATTGACGAGCACGCCAATCGAATTGCCGTAGTTCGAGTGATCCTTGAGAACGTTCCCGCGGTCGTAGTCCTCGGCCTCAAGAACCATCAGACCGGCGGCCGTGGATTCCGCATCGGTTTGATTTCCGAAAACGGTGGCCTCTGCCAGCAGATCACGCTGCCGCTGCAGCGCCACTGCGGCCAGCATATAGTCGCCCACGTGTTGTTTTGCGTCATTCAATACGGCCTCCTTCGCTTGCTCGGTGAAGCGGCCGATTTCCGCTTGATTCGCGGCAACCCGTTGCCGGTGCTCCTGTCGTTTTCGCAGTGCTGCGGGATGTGCAAGTGTCCGTTCCTGCCAACGTGCGACGACCTTGAAGTTCTCCATCGTACGGGTGCTTTTAAGAATGCCCGCTAGTGAATAGTAATCAGCCGTTGGGATCGGATCAAACTTGTGGTCATGGCAACGGGCACATCCGAGCGTCAGCCCCATAAACGTGCGGCCGATGGTGTCGATCTGCTCGTCGATGATATCCATCTGCATCTTCACTGGATCATCTTCGGCCAACATCTTGGCACCTAGTGACAGAAAGCCGGTCGCTACCAAGGCCTCAAGCTTTGCCTCACGCTGTCGACCGTCACTGTCTTCGTGGACGCCACTGAGCAAATCACCCGCAAGTTGTTCCTGTACGAACCGGTCATATGGTTTGTCGTTGTTGAAGGCGGCCACGACGTAATCGCGATAGCGGAAAGCGTTGGCGTAGGCCAGATTCTCGTCCAAGCCGTTGGAGTCAGCGTAACGAGCCACATCCAACCAATGTCGTCCCCAGCGTTCTCCGTAACGCGGTGAATTGAGCAATCGCTCGACGACTTTGGCAAACGCATCCGCCGAATGATCCTCCAAAAACGCATCAACTTCCGTCGGCGAGGGTGGCAAACCGATCAGATCGAAGGTGGCTCGGCGGATCAGCGTTCGTTTGTCGGCCGCGGCAGCCGGCTCCAGATCGTGAGCTGACAATTGCGCCATGACAAACGTGTCGATCGGCGACGATACCCAATCCGGTCGATTGACCTGTGGCAAAGTCGCCGCCACCGGTGGCTGAAAAGCCCAGAAGTTTTTCTCTTCGTCCGTGAACTGTCGCTCGATCGAATCAACTTGCACTGCGGAGTCGTTTGGCGCGACGGCCGTTGCAATTGCATCTGGCCACGGCGCGCCCATTTGGATCCATTTGGTGATGTCAGCTATGTCGCGTGGGGGCAGCTTTTCCTTCGGCGGCATCTGCAGGCGCTCGCTGTGACGGAGCGCACCCACGATCAAGCTTTCCGCGGGCTTACCGACGACGATGGCCGGTCCACGCTTGCCACCGCGCAATATGCCACTAAGGGAGTCCAAACGAAGTTCACTCTCGGCATCGTCGCCACTATGGCAATCCCAACACCGCTCAACCAACAACGGCCGCACGCGCATTTCAAAGAATTGCAGACCTTCCGCGGTCGTCGGCGGCGTGGCCTCTGCCGACGTGGCGGAAAAGATCAAAAAGCATGCGAATGGCCACAGCCAACGCGGCATCGCGATTCTCCAGAAATGGACATGGTGGGCGACCTAGATTATACGCGACAGACGGCCTGTTCGTCGATGTTAGGAGGTGATTTGGTATCTTCTCAAACGCTTGCATCCGCAATGGTGATTGTTAGGGGTCGGGTGTTCATTAATTCATTTTTCGCGGCCAACGACTACACTCATGGCAAACGTGTTCACCGCGAAAAATGAATTAATGAACACCCGATCCCTCTTCCTCGAGCAAAATATACGGTGGCTAGAGGTCAATCCTTAGCGCCCGATTCCTCGACTGTGCGGTGCTGTTGCCGACGAATAGTGATAGCCATTTCGGTCAAGCGAGGATTCTCCGTGCAGGTTATACTTGGATGCATGGGTCTTTCCATTGGGTACACGTTTCGTGCAAAAGTCTCCCCCGCCGACGCGAGGCGGATAGTGAGGTCGTTGCACCAGAAGGCCATCACGTTGGACTTCGATGACATTCACGACGTGCGCGAACTCGATCCTCCCAGCGGAGCCGGAGCCAGTGATCTCAGCGAGGAACAGATTAAATGGATGAGGGTTTTCGGTTCACGCAGCCATGAGCACACGTGGCCGAACGGCGACAAAACCATCGAATCCATCCGCCCGATACATGTCGTTCACTTCAACGTACGAACCGAAGGCGCTGAATCCGCTACGATTGGATTGGCGAGCCACCCTCGAACGGTTCAATTCAATCGTGACGGGATGTCGGTCGAGATTGAAACCCAACTGGACGAGGCCTATTCTTGGTGTTCGGGCTGCAAAACTCAATACGCGGCCCTGCCGAGTCGAGGTGGCAAGCCGAATTTTCTACGAGCGCATCTAGCATTAATTGCGTTGTTGGATCATGCCCAGAAGTTGGGCATGGATGTAGAAGTTGGGGACGACGGGGATTATTGGAACAGCCGCGACCAAGAACGACTCCTAGCCAAACTAGATGAGTGGAATGGCTTGGTAGCGGCCATAACCGGTCGCTTGAAAGACGCAATGCCTAATCTTGATGGCAAGTTCGTCGCACGGATTACTGACCATCCTGATTTCGAGCACATGGAAGCGCGCGGCGACAGTGACCTGCGGCGAAACTCGAAAGACACAGACGGTCCGTAACATCGGCCTAGATCTCGTCATCGTCGAATGTGTGGACGAGGTTTTCATAGGACATCGGTGGTTTGACGGTTCGATCGGATCATGGGCAACTCAATTGCCTGTATCCAGAAGTGACCCACTATTTCTGTCAGTGGTCGAATTTGGCACATAATGCCTGGTCCACTCACGGCCGTTCAGTTTCGCAAGTGATTGTCACTCTGGGACTTAGGTATTAGAATTGTTATTGCATCCACCGAGATAGTGGGTCGACGTGCGTCCCATTAACAATCTACCGTCGCCTCATATTTAGTAGTTAGGTGCCAAGATACCGTCATGGACTTGAAAGCCTTCGCCGATATCGAGGACCACCTTGTCCCCAACCTCAAACTGGACGTTTGGCAGCGCGCCCTATACTACCACCTCCTGCGGCACACACGCGTCGTTGGCAAGGAATCCAAAAC
>CBDUAB010000154.1:0-7050 GCA_965365045.1 uncultured Planctomycetales bacterium | reverse complement strand
AGCGTTGCGACGATTGATATGTCTTTCGACCGCATACCCATGACATCATCACCGATTCGCGAATTGGCTACCTTCTTGCTTCAGCTCAAAAGCAACTGCAAATCCTCGGACGTGAGGCTGCGCAAGACGCTGTTGTCGGCGCTGATGATGGACTCGGCAAGCTGACGTTTCGACTCTTGGAGTTTGACGATCTTTTCCTCAACGGTGTCTTTGCAGATTAGTCGATACGCCGTCACGCTGCGCTTTTGGCCGATCCGGTGGGCTCGATCGACCGCCTGAGCTTCAACGGCCGGATTCCACCACGGGTCAAGAATGAAAACGAAATCGGCCGCCGTGAGATTCAATCCTTGGCCACCTGCCTTGAGACTAATCAGAAAGATTTTGCATTCGTCGTCTTCCTGAAACTGCTTGACTTTCTCCCCGCGTTTCCGCGTGCGGCCATCGAGATAGGCATAGTTCCACTGCCGCGCGTCAAACTCGGTCCGCACGAGCGATAGCAGACTGGTGAATTGCGAGAACACGAGCGCTTTATGGCCTTCGCCAAGAACCTCCTCCAGTTGCTCCATCAAAACGCTCAGTTTGATGCCCATTTTTCCGTTTTTTGCGTCCAGCAGGCGTGGATCGCAAGCGGCTTGCCGCAAGCGAAGCAACGCCTCGAGCACATGAATTTTGGATCGGTTGATACCTTGCTCTTGGACCTTTTGCGTTAACGACCGCCGGTAATGATCGCGCAGTTCGTTGTATTGTTTGCGTTGTTTCGCCGGCATTTCACAGTACAAAGTCTGTTCCGTCTTACTTGGCAGCTCTGTGAGAACTTGCTGTTTAGTCCGGCGGAGGATGAACGGTCGGAGTGCTTGAGATAGAAAACTGACGGTCTGACCGTCGTCGCCGGATTTGGTCAACGTGCCGAAGCTCGTTGCGCGTCCCAATAAACCGGGATTGAGAAAGTCAAACAGCGCCCAAAGCTCACCCAAATGGTTCTCGATGGGCGTACCTGTCATCGCCAGTCGCTGATCGGCCCTCAGCAGCCGGCAAGCCTTGGATGCCTGTGATTTCTGGTTCTTGACGGCCTGGGCCTCATCCAAAATCGCGTAGTCAAATGCCGTGGCGTTGAGATCCGCAATATCACGGCGCAGTGTCCCGTAAGAAGTAAGCAAAACGTCATAGTCTGGTGTTTCCTCCAAGCGCCGCTTGCGGTCCAATCCGGTGTAGTTAAACATCTTTAGTTCTGGTGTAAAACGGTTTGCCTCGTCCAACCAGTTAAACACCACGCTCGTGGGTGCGACCACGATCGATGGCTTTTTCGTTTCACCTTCCTTCGCTCTTCTACGGCGGCGGTCTTCGAGTAACGCCAATACTTGAACGGTTTTACCCAAGCCCATATCGTCGGCCAGGCATCCGCCGAAGCCAAAATCCCGCAAAAAATGCAGCCAACCGAGACCTTCTCGTTGGTAGCCGCGTAGCTCGCCGCCAAAACCTTGCGGCTCATTCACCGGCTTCACGCCAGCGAAGGACTGCAGCTTTTTGCGGAACTCACGGAAGCCAAAGTCGACCTCGACACTCTCTTGCTCGGCAAGCAATGCGTCCAACAGCAGTGCCTGCGATTTGGCATAGCGCACGACGCCTTCTTCGGCCGTACCGAACTCCGTGAACTTCGCAAAACGATCGAGCCAGCCTTGTGGCAGCATGCCACGCGAGCCGTCGCCAAGTTCAACGTAGTCTTGTTTCTTACGTACGGCAGCCAACAGCGTCGGCAGCGATACGCTTTCGCCATCAAAGTCGATCTGGGCGTCGAGATCAAACCAATCGGTATCGGACGTAACACTAAAACTGAAGTTCCCCGGCGAACGGATGAGTTTGCCATGAGCGACGACGTGCCATCCGCTCGCTGTGAGGTTCTCCACAATTTCCGTCAGCCTCTTTGCTAGAAATACGGCGTCCGCTTCACTGGTATACCTTGGCGGTTGCAAATTATTCTCCGCCAGAACATCCAGCAGGACCTGTTCGGCACGCGAATCACGTCTGATAAGACGTCCGTTTTCTTTGTCAAAGAAAGCGCTGCGATCAGCGGATAGTGGGAATTCGTATCCGTCGTAATCAAATGAGATGCGGGCCTCCAATTCGCCATCACTCGCGTAATAGTTATGCGGGCGTGACACGGTCAGTTTGCCTTTCGGCGTGAGCGCGGCGTGTTCGACGGTTGATGCTAGTTGTTCGGGCAGGACGAGTTCAGGCGTGCCCGGCAGATTACAGATCTGCTGAAAGAACACGTCTCGATCGCGATGGGCGACCGATGGTTGCCCTTCCTGCTGAAGCACTCGCAGCCACCGCGCGGCAAGTGGGTCCGCTAGTCGTGAAATACGCTCAGAGAACAGCAACATCCCGTCATCAGTCGCAAGCAATAATTCCGCCAATGTGGCGGTCTCTTCCTCACGCCAAAGCTCACCTTGCAGTACATACGCCTGGTTCGCGGAATCCTCGACGAGCTTCAGCCTAAATTGCCACGGCGGTCCAGCGTCGTATCCGATCGGCCGCCAGTCATCAAACGGCGCCGACTCATCAAGGGCCCACATGAAACGACCCGACTGACATAATAGAGAAATAATGTCTTCGTACAGATCGACAGGAAGCTCGAAGCGGTTGCTGGCGGACGTCGAGTAAAATCGGTCGTAATAGGAATAATCCGATTCCTGAGCGGAAGCGCCAAGTAATAGTCTCAATAGGTGACGATCCGTTGGATCTGTTAGGCCATTCAAGGTACGGCGGCTCGCCGTGTATGGCTTCGGTTTGCCCAGTTGTCCGTTCTTTTTCCTATCGCGTTGCATCAGCTCGACAAACAACGAAGAACCTTCGGTGTATGTCGACACCGAAACGACGTACAGAATCTGAGTTCCATTATCAATCCTGTCGCGCCAATTTGATTTATCAATGTCAACGGAATCGGCTCGCTGTTCCACGAAATTGAACAGACGTTGCCAACCTCGTTTTGACGGTATGCTTGGTTCTCGTGAATTCACGTGTTCTTGACGATCGCCCGTGCCACCGGCCGGCTGCGCGATGCTGATGATCTCGCCGTCGGTGTCCGAAGCATGCTCGCCTATGTCAGCGAAGTCGACGTTGAGGCGGCCGTTACCGGGAATCTCGTCCGATATCCGTTGACTATCAATTTGCAGTAGCGTTGCCCAGATGTGCTTACAGGGATAGCCGTCATCAAAACGTTCGCAATCGCAAAAGACTTCGATCAATCCACGTTCGGCGGCCGACGCATCGACGACGACGTCATACTCATTGAAGCCGGACCCTTCGACCGCCGCCTTCACAACGCC
This sequence comes from uncultured Planctomycetales bacterium, assembly GCA_965365045.1. Taxonomy (GTDB): domain Bacteria; phylum Planctomycetota; class Planctomycetia; order Pirellulales; family Pirellulaceae; genus CBDUAB01. Next base: position 3,724 of record CBDUAB010000154.1, on the reverse strand, counting down.
ATTTCGTTGCGTTTGGATGTCGACGAGCTTATCGGCAAAATCGGCGTTGCCTCGAGCGCGATCGTCGTAATGAAAGTCGATTTTGCAGCGTAGGGCCAGAGACACGAATTACACCTCCATGTGTTGGTATTTCACATCTTGCGGTGACGTCAGGGTCGCAAATCGAAGCGAAATGCGTTCTTCGCAATCAAAATGTTGAAGACATTTAGTATGGCGACACAACGCGATTAAGGAAAGAGCGGATACGGCATGACCTACGTTGCACGTTTCTCGGACCACACCGGATCCTGGTGCGACTCGCCGGACGACGCGAACCAACGAGTGAGTGTCATTTTCTGGCGCGTGTAGAAGTGGACGCCTTCGGTCCCCTGGATGTGCAAGTCGCCAAAGAACGACTGATTCCACCCGGTAAATGGAAACCAGGCCATGGGTGCGGGAACACCGACGTTAATGCCGATCATGCCGGCATTAAAGCGCTGCTTGAACTCGCGGGCCGCATAGCCGTCACGGGTGAAGATCGACGCGCCATTTCCGAACTCGCATTGGTCACCCACGGCAATCGCCGTCTCGAGATCGTCCGTTCGAATAACGGACAACACCGGACCAAAGATCTCTTCCTTGGCGACCCGCATTGACGGCTCGACTTTGTCGACCACGCTGGGGCCAATCAGGAAGCCATTCCCCTCAAAGTCGCGCCGACCATCGAGGGCCACCGTGGCTCCTTCGTTAGCCGCAATGTCGAGATAGCCTGCCACCCGACTTAACGCGTCGAGATTGATTAGCGGTCCCATATCCACTTTGGTACTGCCGTCGGTCGGACCCACGTTAAATCCGCCGGCGTAACTGCACAGCTCGTCGACAAGCGGATCCGCGACGTTACCCACAGCGACGGCGACACTACCGGCCATGCAGCGTTGCCCCGCGCAACCGTAACTCGATGCCGCCAGCGCCTTGACTGCCAAGCCCACGTCCGCGTCTGGCATGATGACGAGGTGATTCTTGGCACCGCCGGCTGACTGCACGCGTTTTCCATGCCGCGTCGCGGTTTCATAAATGTAACGTGCGACCTGGGTCGATCCGACGAACGAGACGGCCTTTACCAACGGATGCGTCAGTAGCACGTCGACTGCTTCGCGATCACCGTGGACAATACTAAAAACGCCCTCCGGAAAACCGGCCTCGAGCAATAGCTCACCGAGACGCACGGCCGATAAGGGTACTTTTTCCGACGGTTTGAGAACGAACGTGTTCCCGCAAACCAGAGAAATTGGAAACATCCAGAGCGGCACCATGGAGGGAAAGTTGTAAGGAGTAATCCCAGCGCAGACGCCAACCGGAAATCGCAACGTTTCGCTGTCCACGTCGGTGGCGATATTCGCCAGCGACTGACCCATAATCAGGCTGGGTACGCCGCAAGCAAACTCGACCATCTCCAGTCCGCGTTGCATTTCGGCGCTGGCTTCGCCGGCCGTTTTCCCGTGTTCGCGCGTAATAAGGGCGGACAATTCGTCAAAACTCGCGTTCATCAGTTCGCGAAAGCGGAACATCAATTGCGCGCGCTCGACGACCGGTGTCGCCGCCCAGGCCGGCAGTGCTGCTGACGCCGACTCGACTGCCGTGGAGACTTCGTCCGCCGTACAAAGCGGCACGCGCGCGATGGCTGTTCCCGTCGACGGATTGTACACATCTCCCCAACGTTCCGTGTGGCTTGTCCGCCACTCACCGCCGCTCAGGAAACGCACGTCCGTGACCGTGACGTCAACCGATGACATAATGTACCTTTGTGTTTTAAGACTTGATGCCGTGGCGACTTGCTGCCGCGCATGGTAACATTCGCGCTTGCAAAATGTCCAGTAGGAGATTAGTTCCATGCCACGTATTGTTCGCGGTGGATTGATTCAAGCGACGCTCTGTGAACCGGCAACTTCGGCTGTCGAGAAGATCAAAGCAGCCATGATCGACAAACACGTCGCGTTGATCGAGCAAGCAAGTCAGCAGGGGGCGGAAGTCGTCTGCCTGCAAGAGCTGTTTTACGGGCCGTACTTTTGTGCCGAACAAGATGCCAAATGGTACGAACTTACTGAACCGATTCCAGACGGGCCCACGATCAAGCTGATGCAGGAGCTGGCCAAGAAGCACGAGCTTGTCATGATCGTGCCACTATACGAAGAAGACTTGACCGGCGTTTACTACAACGCCGCGGCGGTCATCGACAGTGACGGCAGTTATCTGGGAAAATTCCGCAAAACTCACATTCCCCATTGTGCACCTGGATTCTGGGAGAAATTCTATTTCAAGCCGGGAAATCTAGGGTATCCGGTCTTTAAAACGAGCGCCGGCCGCATCGGTGTCTACATTTGCTACGATCGGCATTTCCCTGAAGGGGCACGCTGTTTGGGTTTGAACGGCGCCGAGATCGTTTTTAATCCGTCAGCCACCGTGGCAGGGCTGAGCGAGTACCTTTGGAAGCTCGAGCAACCGGCGCACGCCGTTGCCAACCAATACTTCGTGGGTGCTATCAATCGCCCTGGATTCGAAGAACCATGGCGAATCGGTGAGTTCTATGGCCAAAGCTATTTCTGCAATCCTCGCGGCCAGTTTCTGGCGGAGGGCACGCGCGATTCGGACGACATCGTGATTGCCGATCTTGATCTGGACTTGATTCGCGAAGTGCGCAACACTTGGCAATTCTTCCGCGATCGTCGGCCTGAGACTTACGGCGCGATCGTTGAACCTTGACTTTGGAATGCCTGGCCTTGGAGTGCGGTAGCCTGGTACCGCTTTGGATTTCTCCGGATTGGGTTGCCTTTGAGAGAACACGTGCATTTCATGTGACATGGAAAGTCCAAGGCAAAGAAAGCGGTACCAGGCTACCGCACTCCAAAACAGGTCTCGCCGATGAGTTCCGCCGAAGTAACGAACAATTCGCGCGTCATTTACGGATTGGACGATCGGCCGCCAATCATTCGCGCTACGGTCCTGGCTCTGCAGCATGTGCTGACGATGTTCGGTTCGACCGTCTCAATTCCATTATTGTTCGGACCGGCGATGGGCATGCAGCCCGAGGAAATCGCCCTGCTGATATCCTCGGTCATGCTCTGTAGTGGTGTGGCAACGTTGATCCAAGCAACCGTTGGGTCCCGTCTACCGATTGTCCAAGGTGTTTCTTTCTCGTTCATCGCCGCTTTCTTTATGATCATCAACGAAATCGTCGAGGTACGAGGTGGGACCGCCGGCGAGGCCATGCAGTACATCGCCGGCGCGATCATTGCCGGAGCGATCGTCGAGATCACAATTGGCTTTTCAGGCATGATGGGCATGGTCCGCCGTTTTCTGTCTCCGGTTGTTGTCGGACCGGTCATCATGCTAATTGGATTGGCGTTGTTTCAACACGGCGCTCCAAAGGCAGGCACGAACTGGGCAATCTCTGGTTTGACGATCGCCTTGGTGATTGTCTTCTCGCTAGTACTTTCACGGCGCCATCGTTTGTTCCGTTTGTTCCCAATCCTGTTGGCAATAGTTGTTGTCGTCACCTCCTGTTGGGTGCTGACGCTAACAGGATTTTTCGCGGAAGGAGACAAAGGTTTTGTGGATCTAACGGCATTCAATAACAGCGAATGGGTGCGTAGTGACGTGCGCCAAATCGTGTTGCCGTGGGGAGTGCCGAAGTTCGAGATTGGCTTCATTCTCGCCGTGCTGGCGGGCTATATGGCATCGATGATCG
>CBDUAB010000153.1:0-7055 GCA_965365045.1 uncultured Planctomycetales bacterium | reverse complement strand
TTCTCGAAACCGATGACGAGTCCTGGGATCCGGCCAAGGGCCACCACCAACAGGGGTTTTGGATGATCTATGGGATCTTTCTGCCCGATGTTGTGTTGCAGAAGCTTTATCGCGGTAACGCCGAGCGTTTGCTGTACGGATTGAACTGATGTCCGTCAACTACGTAGGAACCATCAACATGCCACGAACACTACCTCACATTTTGATCACCGCCGCTCTGTTGGCCGCCCTTGGATTTCAAGTAGCAAGCGATCCTACTCAGCCGAGTAAGCCACGGTTATCCGGCGCGCGCAGCGCCATCGATGCGGCGAACTTCCCGACGCTGCAAGCGGCACTCGACGCTTTGCCCGACAACGGTGGAATTGTGCGTTTGCCGCCGGGATTGTTCGAAATCGAGCAACCACTGCGGTTGTCGGCCGAAGACGTGACTATCGAAGGCGCGGGCACGGCGACACACATCAAGAACATCAATCAGCAGGGCAAGCCGGCGTTCATCATCGAACCTCCCGCGAATAAGAAATCCATCTGGCGAATTCGGCTCGCCAATTTTCGCATTACGGGCAACCCTGCCAGCGGCGATGGCATCGTGGCTCGCAGCGTCGACGAAGTATTCATTGATGGTCTGACCACAAGTTATCACGGCGGGCATGGGATATTCCTGGATGGTTGTTACGAAGACCCACGGATTTGCGATTCACTGATCACATACAACAAGAAAACTGGACTTGCCTTGGTCGGTTGTCACGACATCATCGTGTCGAGCAATCAATTCGAAGAAAACCTGGACGCGCTGACATGCGTCGACGGATTCAACCTCTGCATGACGGGCAACAATCTGGACGATCACCTCCGCCACGGCGTGGTGATCGAAAACACGTATGGATCGGTGGTGGTCGGCAACATGATCGAGGAATGTCAAGGGACGGCGATCGTATTGGATCGAGATTGCTACGGCATTACGCTCAGCGCCAATGTCATAGCCCACGATTCAGGTGGTGGGATTGATTTGCGCGACGCGCATGGCTGCGCCGTGAGTGCCAACACGTTTACCATTGTGCCGCAACGGGCCGTCACGATCGGGCCGGACAGCGGTCGGATTACCGTCAGCGCGAATAACTTCTCGGATAGCTACATTGGTGACGCTGAAAAACGAGAGGTCAATGATCAAGCGGCCAGCGGAATTGTGTTGAATGGCGCCAGTGACATTGCTATCTCCGGAAACCTGTTTTCAGGTCTCGATGGCGAGGCTGTGGTGACTGACGGGACTGGTGCCGCGCGTGTGCTGTTCGGCAACAACGTAATCACGGAGGCGGGTGATGTGCCGCGGAATCTGCCAACAGAGCATGTTACTGACAACCTCGTGAACGCCGAGAATCAGTAGCCTCAACGGGCAGCGGACACAAGCAACCCTGGGCGAGATTCATCAATCACCGATCGGCCGGTCATCCTGCTCTAACCTGGCAACGTACATCGGCTTCTACGACGCGATACGTAAGCTGTTCGCTGAAACCGACGAAGCAAAGAGAAGAAAGTTACGACGTCGACGTTTAGCTTCAACGTCAAAGGTGGCGAACTGCTCGCGTGTGGCACTCCCGAAGACATCTCGGCATGCAAAAAATCGCACACCGGAAAGTTCCTGGCGGAGTGCTTGTGAGCGCGTGAGTCGGCGACGATCACCAGAATTCTTTTCATAAGTGGCGCACCCGGTCTTCCGCATCCGAGTTACGAATTCGGTTTTCAATCAAGCACCGTTACCATGTCATTCCGAGGGAGCCTTGGCGACCGAAGAATCTGCCAACGAGTCGGAAACACAACGACGGTAGAACTCGCACAACGCGCTAAACTATGAGATTTTGGCGCGTTGGTTGTGTTACACTACTGGTAGATGTCTTCAGTCGCCAGGGCTACTTTAGGATGACAATTGCGGCTTTTGGACACTCTGTTTTTCAATCCATTCCAAGATTGCTTTAGCTTTCCATTGCAGCAACAAACACAGTCCAACGTGCCCAGTACGAAATGTCCATCGTTCGGGCTTTCCCAGGGACTCATACAAAGATCGTCCTGTCCTGCTTGGAACAATCCTGTCAAAACTTGCGTGCAGCATCAGTACCGGAGTTGCGATCAGACACGACGCCGTCCGCGCCGGATCAAGTTTTGACTTTTCAAACGCTCCGAGTGCAAAGCGAGCAATTACGTTGGGATCGGATTCGAGCGCGACGTCGATAGCGCTACCGTCGGCTGGCGCAGGTTGCCGTAGAGTCGTGTGATTGCGGAACAGCGGACTGTGAAGCAGGATGTCCGACACGTTTTCGCCACCGGCGATAATTACCACGGCGTCAAACGGCCCAACGCGAGCTGCGACAGATGGGGCGGCGATCGCACCGGCGCTCATGCCTACCAGAACGCGCGGACCGTTAACGAGATGGGGTTTACGTTGCTCAAGGAAATCTATCATCGCCTCCACGGCGTATGCTCGATCCGCCAAATGATTGTCCACACGAGTGGCGAGTCTTGCTTCTCCTTCCTCCCCCGGATCAAGCTCTTGAGGCGCGGCAAAGGACGCATCGACAGTGGTTGCCACAACGTGCCAACCACGAGTTCGAGCCATGTTCAATAGCTTGAGTTCTAGGTCGGTAATCACCTGAATGCTGGCCAGATAGAACAAAGTTCCGATCGGCTGATTCGCAGTGGATGGCATCACCCAACAGAACAGCAAGGCTTGATTATCGAGTTGGAAACTGAACGCAGAGGACTTTGGTCGGGATATCTTGCAGTCAAAACGACCTTGAAACGTGAGAATGGACTCAGGAATGCTTGTCAGAAGGCAATACGAATCAACATCTCCATCGCCACCGAGCGACAAGATGCGACAATTCTTAAATGCTCCTTCGTCCGTGGGCCCCGAGCCGGCCTTAATCGTAATACTCGGAAGTCGGGGAGCATCACGCTCGGGCCAGTCAAACTTAGCAACGTCCTGAGCCAAGCCGCTACGTGAAAAAGTGCTATTTTCTATTTTTGGTACAAAGGTCACCCAAGATAGGAAGAGCAGTAAACCTATAAACGTGAGTGAGCCAAGCTTTATCCACCGGTAAAAGTGTTGTCGATACTTGGGCCACATTGGTCGTCTCGCTGCAAATCACTAATAAAGACGGCGGGAGACTACCAGACCGATCGAATAAACGCCACATTAATGGGAAAGAAGTTCAATCGTAATCGCGAAAAACCGCGCCGAGAGAGGTTTGCCGCATGACGTCGGCAAGCGACGATCGCTCGTGTACCAATCACCTCCAGATGAACGACACAGACGAATTAACCCGAGTCATTGTCGTTGTTAACGTTTAGAAGTAGGGAACGGAGCATTGAAACCATCAAACGTTCAATCGCGTTGGGCAAGGAAAGGGTGGCAGTTTTTCGGGCTCGTGGCATCTTGCTATCTTCTCTATTTGGTGCTCACGTACGCGCTGGATTCATCGCGAGACGAAGAAGCTGTCCGCCGACGATTTCAGTCAGCCGGGCGAGACGTATCGAGGGGAAACTCGGCGTTCGTACTGCCGGCGTCATCGCGAATGACGTCTATTGACCGACAAATCGAAAGCCTTGAACCAGGCGACGCTGGCTGGGACAGCGAGGTGGTGAGCGCCGCCATCAGCAAGCAACTGGATCGCTTGAGCCGAAAACTCGAATCGGACAATAAGAGTGCCAAAGGGCGTCGCGCCAAATCCGACTTTGCCGAAATTGCCGCGGAACGATTCGAAGGAATGATGTTGCCGCGGAACGCTCTACAGACCGTTTTCGACGATGGCAAGTGCCAAGTGTGGCGTTTACCGAGCGACTATGCTGACTTCCTACCAACGGATTCGCTTCACGCGCAAGTCGACTCCTTGCTGGGAACCGGAACGGAAGAGCGCTCCGGCAATCTCCGTTGCTCATTCAAACTAACTCACATCCAAGTACAGGAACGCACGGCCACGTCACGCGTGCTCTTTCAATTGGTGCGAAAGACCGACGCAACGGTTGAACAGTCGAACGCTACTTTTCAGTGCCAATGGCACCTGAATACCGCCGCCCCGAGACTTCGCTCGCTGAAGATTTTGGATTTTGAAAAGGTCCTCCTGTCCGCCGGCGGACGAGTTATGTTTGACGATGTCACCGCGGCAGTTTTAGGCAATGGATCCGAGGACGATACGGAAGTTTTTGAAGAGCAGGTGCTACGCGACATCGGATACTGGAGCGAGCGATTGAGCGCCATCGATGATATGAGCATCTATGGCCATCATGGATTGGCGATCGGTGACGTTAATCAGGACGGTTTGGATGACATCTACGTTTGTGATTCCGGTGGTCTGCCGAACCGACTTTATTTGCAATTGCAGGACGGCACGCTCAACGATGCTTCGCGAGAATCGCACGCTGACTGGCTTGAGTCCACGAGCAGTGCGTTGTTGATTGATTTGGACAACGACGGCGATCCGGATCTGGTCGCGGCGACCGTAGCAGGCATGATTGTCGCGGCCAACAACGGCGCGGGAGTCTTCAAGATCCGCGGCGCGTACCCGGGCATGTCCGAAGCTCAAACGCTGTGCGCTGCCGACTACGACAACGATGGTGACTTAGATCTATATGTTACGATCTACGGTCCCGGCAGTTCGGTGCAGCGGCAGCGTGGATTTGAGGCTTCGGCACCGATTCCATATCACGATGCCAACAACGGCGGCCGCAATGTCATGTTCGAGAATCAAGGCGCATTCCAGTTCGTCGACGTAACGAAACGATGCGGCCTGGACACGAACAACCGACGGTTCAGCTTCGCCGCCTCCTGGGAAGACTTTGATGTTGACGGTGATGTGGACCTGTATGTGGCCAATGACTTTGGTCGCAACAATCTCTACGAGAACGACCGCGGAATGTTTCGGGATGTGGCTGCCGAGTTGAGCGTGGAGGATATGGCCGGTGGGATGAGCGTCTCGTGGGGCGATTTCAATCAAGACGGCCTGATGGATATCTACGTCGGCAACATGTACTCCGCGGCTGGAAATCGCGTGACCTACCAACGCCGTTTTCTGGGTGGCCGCTCGGCGGATAGTTCATCCGGCATCCAGCGAATGGCACGGGGGAATACGCTTTTCATGGCTAGACCAGGCGGAGCGTTCACCGACGTGAGCCAAACCGCTGGCGTGACGATGGGCCGCTGGGCTTGGAGCTCAAAATTCGCGGATTTGAACAATGACGGCCGGGAAGATTTGGTCGTCGCAAACGGATACATTTCCAATGTCAAGTCCGACGATTTGTGAAGTTTCTATTGGCGTCAGGTCGTGTCGCCTTCACCGCAAGACAAGCTTCGTCCCGACGCCGTCCGCAACTATAGCGATTCGTGGCGCGCCATCATGCAACTTGTCCGATCGGGTCATTCGTGGAGTGGCAAAGAGCGAAACTGCGTTTTCCTCAACTGCACGCAGTCAGATGGGACGGATGGGATGGACGGAATCGCCCCACGATTTGCAAACGCTTCGGCGATATCTGGGTTGGATTTTCCCGACGACGGACGAAGTGTAGCAGTCGTCGATTGGGACCACGATGGAGACGTTGACCTTTGGTTCCGAAATCGAACGGCACCGCGTCTGCGTTTGATGCGAAATCTCACGAACGAAATTGCTCCCGATGATCAACACATCTCCCTCCGCCTGATCGGCACGACTTGCAATCGCGACGCGATTGGGGCTCGGGCCGAGCTTGTTCTGAAAACAACCGGACCGCACGGTCAGCGCCCAGCTCGACATAAACTAGTGCGATCGGTTCGGGCCGGCGATGCGTTCTTATCCCAATCTTCTAAATGGTTGCACTTCGGAATCAAAAAGGATGCATCCATCGAACAAATTATGGTGGATTGGCCGGGTGGAGAACGAGAACGGTTCCCGGGGGTTTCCGCCGGGGCGCGCTACGAAATCAAACAAGGTGCTGGGCAAGCAATTCGTTTGAAGCAACGAAGACCCGTTTCCTTGGTAGCCAAGCCCTACGAGCCGATGCCCCAAACTGCCGCCGCGCGTATCGTACTTCCCGGAAAAGTTGCGTTGCCGCCATTTGCTTTACAATTCGACGACACGCCCGATTCGCCTCAATTCGCGCATTTTTCAAAACCAACGCTGATTACCTTTTGGACAAGCTCGTGTCCCAATTGTCGCCAAGAGCTGACAGACATTGCCAAACACCGATCCAAGTTCGAGCAAGCGAACCTGAGCGTCGTGGCTGTCTGCCTGGACGGACTGGACGAACCGGACAACGCGGACAGGGAGCCTACGAATGACGCGAAGAAGTTTCTGAAAGATATCGAGTTTCCGTTTCAGACCGCGCGAACCACTCTTGAGGCAGTCGAATTGATACGCCATTTTCAAGACGTGCTGTTCAGCAAGTATCCGGGCTTTGTTGTTCCGCTGAGTTTTATCGTGGACTCCGATGGGCAAGTCGTCAGCATCTACAGGGGTTCGTTTTCGCACGAAACGTATTTGCAGGACCGGGCTTTAGTGGACTTGGATGATGTATCGCTGCGAACGCTGGCAACACCGTTAGTTGGCACTTGGATTACCAAGCCCGCGACGCGGTCGCAATTTGCTGAGTTCGTTGGGACGCGATTGATTGCCAAAGAGCCCACGGCGGCGCTTCGATACTACGAGGCGGCGATCGAAACCGAAGCAGACATGGACCGGCAAAAAGCATTGCAAGAGCATGCAAAGCAGCTAAGACGGATCATACAACAGAAAGCAGCGGAGTAGCAAAACGGTCTCGCGGTTTCCCTGCGTTTCTTGATCAGCGGGCTGCGGCGTGGTCGACTCGTTTAACGTCGATACCGGTCAATAAAACACCGCTAACTTGTCATTCTGAGGGAGCCTTAGCGACTGAAGAATCTGCCAGTGACGCGGATCCGTCTGGGAGGTGTTGCTCAATTTGAGCGTCAATCACGAGGTTTACCCCTTATGGTCGTGATGGGGTGCACGTCAGCTTTTGCGCCGACCCCAAATGGCGGAAAATCGTCAATAGACCTTTTCCAGGTTTTTGCGTTA
>CBDUAB010000152.1:0-7094 GCA_965365045.1 uncultured Planctomycetales bacterium | reverse complement strand
CCTCACGTCTTCAGAACGCACCGAGTTGGCACTACGTTCATTCCGATCAATGGCGTTACGAAAAGGACTTCACGGACTATCACACGGTTCCTCAAAACGGCGGCCCCGACACCACAGCCAAAGGCCACACGATGGACATGCAAGTCCGGGCCGTGCGTCAAGGTTGGCTTCCATTCTATCCCCAGTTTCCCGAGAACCCATTCGAAGTCGCCAAACAAGCACGCGCGGCCGGCGCGGATTCACCAGAAAAAGTTGCGGCTTGGGTTGCCGACCGTCTGAAAAACAAAGAGATGAAGTTCTCGGTCGAGGATCCGGACGCCGAGGAAAACTGGCCTCGCGTGTGGTTCATCTGGCGTGGCAACGCGATCATGGCCAGCGCGAAAGGGCACGAGTATTTCTTGCGACATTATTTGGGCACGCACGACAACGCTGTCTGCAAGGATTTAGCCCAGGACTCGGTCAAGGAAGTCGCCTGGCACGAGCACGCGCCGCGGGGAAAGATGGACTTGGTTGTCGATCTTAACTTCCGCATGGACACTTCGGCGCTCTATTCCGACATCATTTTGCCGGCCGCGACGTGGTATGAAAAAGCGGACCTCAACACGACCGACATGCACAGCTTTATTCACCCGCTCTCGCCGGCGGTGCCGCCTTGCTGGGAATCAAAGAGCGATTGGGCGATCTTTAAGGAAGTCGCCAAGAAGTTCTCTGAATTGGCGGAAAAACATTTCCCCGAACCTGTCGAAGATGTGGTCGCGGCGCCGTTAGCCCACGATACACCTGCCGAAATCGCTCAGCCCGATATGAAGCAGTGGATTCACGGCGAGTGCGAAGCGATCCCGGGCAAGACGATGCCTGCTTTTAAGGTTGTCCAGCGCGATTACAAGAACGTCTACAACCAGTTCATCTCCTACGGTCCCAAGGTGCGTGAGAATGGACTCGGCGCGCACGGTACTCATTATGGGATCCAGGATGAGTACGACGAATATTTACGAACGCATCCTACCGAGACGTGGGACGGCAACACGTATCCGTCATTGAAACAGGACATCGACACGTGCAATACCATCCTACACTTCGCCACGGTGACCAACGGTGAATTTGCCTATCGCTCTTACAAAAACATGGAAGAGAAGACCGGCGTCCCACTCGCGCATCTGGCGGAAAAGAACCGCGGTTTTCGCACATCCTTTAAGGACATCCAGAGCCAGCCGCGGCGATTCATTAACAGCCCGATGTGGTCAGGCCTGATCGAGAATGGCCGGTCGTATTCGCCGTTCACATACAACATCGAAGCGGACGTTCCTTGGCGAACACTTACCGGACGACAGTCCTTTTACTTGGACCATCCGATTTACATTGATTTCGGCGAACACCTACCGACGTACAAGCCGAAGCCGCTGCCCACGGAGTATTCCGATCTGAAGTTCACCGAGGATGTGAGCGACGTCATTATGCTCAACTTCCTGACACCGCACGGCAAGTGGCACATCCATTCGACCTACGGCGACAACCAGCGTATGACGACGTTGTCGCGGGGAGTCTATCCCCTCTGGATGAATGACAAGGATGCCGCGTCGCTGAGTATCAAAGACAACGACTGGATTGAGATCTTCAATGACAACGGCGTAGTCGTCACGCGATCGGTGGTCAGTGCACGCATCCCACCGGGAATCTGTATGCAGTATCACGCTCCGGAGCGAACACACGGCATTCCTAAGTCGCCGCTCAGAAACAACCGCCGAGCTGGCGGTCACAATAGCCTGACCCGCACGCGATTGAAACCCAATTTCATGATCGGCGGCTACGGACAGTTTACTTACCACTTCAATTACTGGGGGCCCGTGGGTTGCAATCGTGACACGCACTTGCTGGTCCGCAAGCTGCCAGGCGAACCGGTGTATTGAGAGAGTCGAGAGTGAACAGGCGGAAGAGATCGCTACGTTCCGCAACTTAAATCCCAAATCCCAAATCTGAAATCCACAATCGTGAATATTCGTTCTCAAGTTTCCATGGTGTTCCACTTGGACAAGTGCATCGGGTGTCACACGTGTAGTGTCGCTTGTAAGAACGTGTGGACCGACCGCAAGGGTGCGGAATACATGTGGTGGAATAACGTCGAGACCAAACCGGGCACGGGCTATCCCACTAAGTGGGAAGACCAAGACAAATACAAGGGAGGGTGGGAGAGTAACGGTAACGGTAAGCTCGACATCAGATCGACCAGCAAGACAAAGATCATACCGAACATATTTCACAATCCGCACATGCCCAGCATGGACGATTACTACGAGCCATGGACTTACGACTACCAAAACCTCTTCAATGCTCCGGAAGGCTCCGATCAGCCGACGGCCGAACCCATCTCGATGATCGATGGCGAAAAGATCGACGTGCAATCCGGTCCGAATTGGGACGACGATTTGGGTGGCTCGCCAATTTATGCCGAGAACGATCCCAATCTAGAAGGACTCACCGAACAGCAACGCCTGCAACTGAGCAGCGTTGAGCGGTTGGTGTTCTTTTATCTGCCGCGCATTTGCAACCACTGCTTGAATCCGTGTTGCGTGGCGTCTTGTCCGTCGGGGGCGCTTTACAAACGTGGAGAAGACGGCATTGTTTTGATCGACCAAAAGAAATGCCGCGCCTGGCGATCATGTGTGTCCGCGTGCCCCTACAAGAAGACGTACTTCAATTGGTTCACGGGCAAGAGCGAGAAGTGCATCCTTTGTTTTCCCCGACTTGAAACCGGCCAAGCACCTGCCTGCTTCCATTCCTGTGTCGGTCGCATTCGCTACTTGGGCGTGCTGCTCTACGACGCCGACCGCTTGGAGGAGGTCGCCAAGCTTCCGGATGAGGAACTTGTCGAAGGTCAGCGTTCGATGATCGTCAATCCACATGACCCGGCCATCATCGCCGAGGCGAAGAGAAACGGCATTTCCGACGGCGTGATCGAGTCCGCCCAGAACTCGCCCGTATACCGTTTCGTGATGGAATGGAAAATCGCGCTACCGCCGCACATCGAATATCGCACGCTGCCAATGTTGTTTTATGTCCCACCGATGTCACCAGTGCAGGCGAGCAAGCCTGAGGACACGATCCATCACGTGAGTGAGGACTTGTTCCACGACATCGATTCCTCGCGCGTGCCCATGAAGTTCCTCGCCAATCTATTTGGGGCCGGACATGAAGGCGTTGTTCGCTACGCGCTTGCCAAACAAAAGGCGGTTCGCTGGCATCGCCGCGCTGAGACAGTTGGCGACGTCGACCGCGCGACGGCGGATCGAATGCTCCACGAAGCGAACTGCACGCGTGAAGAGGCCGAAGAAATCTACAAACTGACCTCGTTGTGCACGTTCGAGGACCGGTTTGTCATTCCACCCATGCATCGAGAACAGGCCATCGAGATGATGAAGGAACCACACGAGCACCGCGAAGAAACCGGTTTTGGTTTTGTGGGCGGACCCACGAGGGGATTGTAAATGTCACACGTTCCAAAAGTGCTCAACGCATTCAGCCGGCTGCTTAGCTATCCGGACGAACATACGGTTCAAACGGTTGAGCTTTTGTATGTCGTGCTGCAGGGAGAAATACCCGCCGCGGCCAGTGACGTCGCCGAATTTGGCGAGTTCCTTGAACAGCACGAAGCTTGGGAAGTCGAAGAAGTATTCACCAGTACATTCGATGTGAACCCCGCGTGCGCATTGGAAGTTGGTTGGCACTTGTTCGGCGAAGAATACGCCCGCGGAATGTTCCTGGTTCGCATGCGCGAGGAATTGCGAAAGTACGATCTGCAGGAGTCCGTGGAACTTACCGACCACCTTTCCCATGTCCTGGCGATTGTGGCCGCCATGCCGAACGACGAAGCCACACGGTTCGTCCAGGCGTGTGTCCAGCCAGCCGTTGAAAAGATGAATCAGGCCTTAACGGAAAAGGAAACACCTTATCGCAATGTTGTCGCCAGCCTCGCATCGGTACTGCGACACGTGTGGGGCGTCAACGCCGCGGGCGAAAGGGACCAAATCCTGCAATCTCGAACGACAGGGATGGATCCGTTACACGCGTTTCCCGTTGCTGACGTTGGCTGCGGTAGCAGTTGTGGCGAATCTTGTAATGGGAATGTAGATGTCGTCCCATTGGAAGCCAGTTTTCCAGTGAGAGAGGAACAAACAAAGTGAACAATTCGAACCAGACAGGCCACCACACGAGCTTGTCTCGGTGGAGCCGTGATCTTAACCAACAAAGTTCAGCAACCGGGAATGCCGCCATCGCCGAGCTTGCCTCGGTGGAGCGATGACAATTGTGGAAAGTTTAATTCATTGTGATCATGGCTCCACCGAGACAAGCTCGCGTGGTGGCCGGTCGGCAATGATCGTATATCTGGTGATGATCACTCGCTCCACCGAGACAAGCTCGGCGGTGGCGAAACGAAGGATGTGATCGAACCGAAGGGAACGAGGCTTCCAAACCTTGGAGCACAAAAGATGAGCAAACATTTCCTTGATCAGTTTTTGTTCGTGGCGTTGCCGTACGTTTGTTTGTTCACGTTTTTTTTGATGACCGTCTACCGATACCGGATGCAGTCATTCTCGTATTCCAGCCTGTCGAGCCAGTTCCTCGAGAACAAACACCATTTTTGGGCTGTCGTGCCGTTCCACTACGGCATCCTGGTCATCACCGTCGGGCATTTTATCGCATTCCTGATTCCGCGAACAATCCTGGCCTGGAACAGTCATCCGCTCCGGTTGTATGTGCTCGAAGTATCCGCGTTGGCGTTCGGCATCCTTACATTAGTCGGGCTTGTAGGCGTCGTCGCGCGGCGCCTTTCCAATACCAAAATCCGCAAAGTGACGACACCCACGGACTGGATACTGTTCGTCATGCTGCTGCTGCAAACGATCAGCGGCGTCAGCGTAGCGCTGTTTCACCCTTGGGGATCGTCCTGGTTTGCTTCGAACTTGTCACCCTACCTGTGGTCGATCTTCAAGCTTGACCCTGACATCACCTTCGTGGCAGCCATGCCGCTACTGGTGAAATTCCACATTGTCTTGGCGTTTTTGACGATCGGTTTTTTCCCCTTTACTCGGTTGGTTCACGTACTAGTGATTCCCAACCCTTACCTGTGGCGCAAGCCGCAAGTGGTTCGTTGGTATGGGCGACCGCAACCAACGGTTTCCCAATCTTTGAACACCAAATAGACCGAACGTCCATGAGATCGAAGGCACGGTGAGCATGACGGACACGATGAATGAAGACCTTTCACCCGCTGAGCGAAGACAAGCGTGGTGGATTTTGGGGATGAATACGTTTGCGTTCACGGTCTGTTTCGCCGCCTGGATGATGAACGGAGTGCTGATCACGTTTCTTGTGGATAACGGTTTGCAGTCATGGGGTCCGTCGGAGATGGGCTGGCTGATTGGTATTCCGGTTTTGACAGGTGCCATATTTCGACTACCGCTCGGTTTGGCGACCGACAAATGGGGTGGTCGGATTGTCTACGGATTGTTGCTGCTGTTTTCGGCGATCCCGATGTTCTTGGTGAGCTACTGCAACACGTACTGGGAATTCTTCATTGGCGGCTTAGGATTCGGATTCTGCGGAACAAGTTTCGCCATCGGCATCGCTTATACGTCCGTTTGGTTTCCAAGACACCAACAAGGAACCGCATTGGGAATATTCGGTGCGGGTAACGCCGGCGCGGCATTGACCAGCCTTGGCGCACCGCACATTCTCAACTGGCTTACGAGCGACGGTCAGAACATGGAAGGCTGGCGGCAACTGCCAAAGATCTACGCGGCAATGTTGGCCATTACCGGGGTGATTTTCCTCCTGGCCACGACGAAGCGACTTCCACCGGGCAGCGCGACCAAAAGCCTTCGCCAGCGGCTTGAACCCTTAAAGGAAATCCGCGTGTGGCGATTCGGGTTGTATTACTTTTTCGTCTTCGGTGGATTTGTGGCGCTCGCGCAGTGGCTGGTCCCGTATTACGTAAACGCATATGCAACGAGCGTGGCGCTCGCCGGAGCATTGGCGGCCTGCAACAGTCTGCCGTCCGGTGTCATCCGTGCCTTTGGCGGGTGGATGTCCGACAAACTGGGGGCTCGCACGGTGATGTACTGGGTGCTGGGGCTCTCGCTCGGTTGCTGCCTGCTATTGATCGTTCCACAGATGGACATTCGCTCGCCCGGTAGCGGGATTATGGCCAGAGCTGGTGGCGAAGTTGTGTCGGTTTCGGAATCGGAGCTCGTCGTCGAAACGCCAGCCGGAAAACAGAACAAGTACGCATTGAAGCGTAAAGAGGGAGAGTTGGTCTCGGACGTCGAACGTGCGGAACGCGTGCTCGTCCTGCCCCGATCAATGACGTGGCAAGAGTCGGCCGTCGAGTCGGGACAGCAAGTGAAGAAGAAGGAACTCCTCGCCCGTGGCGTGACACAGATATTCTTTCAGGCGAACATCTGGGTTTTCACCGGTCTCAGTTTAATCCTCGGGGCGGTAATGGGGATCGGAAAAGCAGCCGTCTACAAACACATTCCCGATTACTTTCCTGCCGATGTCGGAGTCGTTGGCGGTATCGTCGGCGTCCTTGGCGGTCTTGGTGGTTTCATCTGCCCAGTAATTTTCGGCTACCTGTTAAAGGCAACCGGGCTGTGGACATCGTGCTGGATGTTCTTTGCCGTGTTGGTGGCTATCTGTATGACGTGGATGCATCTTGTCATTCAGCGAATGATGAAAACGGAAGCGCCTGAACTACAGCGGAGGTTCGAGTAGAGCGACGATGGCAAGTACTCCAGAACGTTGGGATGTTGAAGACGACGCATTTTGGGAATCAACAGGGAAGCAGATTGCCAATCGCAATCTATGGATATCCATTCCCAATCTGCTTTGCGGATTTTCCGTCTGGCTCTACTGGGGAATGATCGCCAAGACGATGCAGCGGCTGCACTTCGCCAATCCCGAGCTATTCGATTTTACGTTCCAAAATGACAATGTTTCCTACGATGACGCCGGATACCGGGCGCTCTTGTTCACGCTGCCCGCGGTCGCCGGACTGGCTGGTGCGACACTGCGCATACCCAACTCGTTCATGATCGCCA
>CBDUAB010000151.1:0-7100 GCA_965365045.1 uncultured Planctomycetales bacterium | reverse complement strand
CACGTAGATGTCCATCCAACCATCCTGATCGTAGTCTGCCCAGCTGACGGACATTCCCGAGGCACTGTCTTCAACGCCGGCCGTAGCCGCCACGTCTACGAAACGTCGTCGGCCACTTGCTTCTAAATCGTTTCGGTAGAGATTGTTTCGTCCGTAGTCGTTCGCCACATAAAGGTCCTGGTCGCCATCGTTGTCAAAATCTTCCCAGGATGCGGCGAGGCTCCAGCGTCGATTGTTTTCATTCAGGCCGCTTTCACTCGTCACGTCGCGAAAGTGCCAGGCATCGTTGGAAGTGATCTCGTTACGAAAAAGGTGATTTTCCGCGCCGTTGTTGGCGTCGTGGTAGACGAAATTCTCAGCCTCAGCGGCAATGGCGACGTTTGCCGACTGTTCCAAGAAACTGCTGGACGCATAACCGCAAACGTACAGATCGAGTCGCCCGTCTTGATCAAAATCGGCGGCCGACAGAGACATGACATCGTCCACGGTTGGCAGGACATCATCGATCGAAAACTTGCCTTTTCCGTTCCCTTTGGCGATGACGATGCCACCCAGCACCGCGACGGCCAAATCTTGATTACCGTCGTTGTCCAAGTCGACCAATAGCGCGGATCGAGAGTTTTCCAGCCAGTTTACGCCCGCATCTTCGGAAATATCGAGCAGCCTGCCGTCCATTTGCTGACGAAACAGACGATTGGGAAGCCCCGCTTCTTGGCACAAATACAAATCATCCAAGCCGTCACCATCGACGTCTCCGATAGCGAGGCCAGGCGTGGAGAGGATGAAAAAATAATGATCATCTTGTCCTCGCTCCAGCCAGTGATTCCAGCCGCGTTGCAATTGCTGCTCATAACACGAATTCCCGGCCAAAGCCGATTCGGTACAGTCCGAAAACAGCTTTGTTCGTTGTGACCCGTGTGTGCTCACTTGCTCAAGGTCGTCCACGACGATGGAAAGTAGACGGGGAGGCTCGCCGTTCTTGCCCGGCTGCCACCGTGCAGTCCACGTGGAGTTTTGTTGGATCGTTCGCTGAGTGTCGTGGCCCGAAAGCGAAAAGTACTGTCGAGTTGTGATGTGCTCGGCGGACGGATGAACTCGAAAAAGTTTGAATTTAAATAGTGTTTCGTCGCTGTTTGCGAACAAGGCCTTAACCGCGGACAATGCCTTGATCATGCCGTCAACTCCCTGGAACGGCTGTGGGGGTGAAACTTTGCTGGAAGTCCGTGGCTCGGCCCTTTTAACGATCAAGGCTTCGTCACGGTAACACTCGGATAACGGTGGAAGCAAACCTTCGCACTGGAACGTGGGGGTCAGCAAGGATTCCACATCCTGCTTGTCGATGGGTTTGGCACTCGATATCAACTCTCCGATCTTGTTCAGTTGCTCGGTCGCCTGGGCACTGAATACCTCGCTGTCCCAACCATCCATGCCAGGATTGTCGATTTTCTTCCATGATGCGGTTGAAGACGCATCCGGTGCACGCGATTTCGACGTCTCCGACGTTGTGTCGACCGATCGAAGTGAAACCGAGCGGTTTGAGTCAACGGGTGAGGTTTCTCGTCCGTTGCGATGCATGATTCCGATCGCCAGCAAGCCGACAAGAATAAATAAGCCGGCTAAGCAAAGCCAACGCACGTAGCGTCGCTTGTGGGAGTGCGACTTTGTCACGTTTCTTTTCCGGCGAGACATGCTGTTTGAGCGTGAATCACTTGACCTTGTGGGACACGAAAAAAAGGCGTCACGTATGACGCCTTTTCAGTAACGAATTGATCGTGCCGACTACCGATTACGTCGGCGGTATCCGAGCAGTACCAAACCACTCATGATAACAAGCAAGCAACTGCTGGGTTCCGGAACGGCCGCCGTGCTGGCGGCAAGCGCGCTTTGCTGCCAATTGATTCCAAGCACGTTCAGGTCAGGTGCACTAACAGCGCCGTCCGCGTTGAAATCACCTGCGGACCAAGCTGATACGTTGGTTTGCCAGTTGAGACCGACTTGGTTCAAGTCGGCGGCATCCACGACACCGCTCAGGTTCGCGTCACCGGCAAGGTACGAAACTCCTTCGCCCAAATTTGCGTTTCCAGCGAGCGACAACCATTCGTCAACATCGAGGAGATTTACTTCCCCGTCTTGATTCATGTCCAACGAGGGATCCATATTTTCCGCAGCAATTTCTCCGACCAAAATATCAATGTCGGGCAGCCCGAGGGTTCCGTCATTGTCAAAGTCAGGGTTAGGGTCATCGCCTCCAGTTGGAATACCCAAGGCATAGTTTACGATCGAATCAACCAACGCCCATCCTTCATTCGTTAGCAATGTAGCCTCATGACCCGCTCCCGATAGGTTCCCACAACTGCCTGGATCATCAGGTGCTGGTGGCGCGCAATTGACATCGCTGAGGAACGAGAGGATTCGCAATCCGGGAGCGATCCGGCCGTCGGCGAGTTCATCGCCTTCTTCGTGTACGAAAATGGGGGATGCCTTTGGGTAATCTTCTGCAAAGTCCGGAAACAGCGCGACAATATGGGCTTCGTCATTGGGAATACACCAAGACATCCGCCCGCCATCTTCTTCACCAGCCTGCAGGTCTAAGTTTTCGTAAATCGTGTGGACACCGTTCGAAAGTCCGGCGCCGACAGCAATCGGGTGAGTGTCGTCGACGATTAAGATGTCCGTGCCAAAATGCGTACCGGCGGCGATTTCGTTACCCGCATCATTCAGTGTACCGGGTGACCCGTGGTCATCATCGTCATCGGGACCGATAATGCCTAGAATGTCGCAGGCAAAATT
This sequence comes from uncultured Planctomycetales bacterium, assembly GCA_965365045.1. GTDB lineage: Bacteria > Planctomycetota > Planctomycetia > Pirellulales > Pirellulaceae > CBDUAB01. The sequence goes on along the minus strand of CBDUAB010000151.1, from coordinate 4,310 downwards.
CTCGTTGTTGATCATCGGCGTTGTCGTGTCTTGAAGTTCGCCATCTTCAACGCGGCTGGAAGTCACGGATTCGTCGACCCAGACCAAATCGAGTGCATCGGCCCACTCTAACGGAGTGAGGCCTTCCCAAGCGTCGGGGTCATTAATGCGATTGTTGTCCCAGAGGTCGATGAAGCCTATATCTCCGCGATTTTCAAAATACTCTAGCTGAGCAACATCGCCTTCCGTCATATTTTCGATTTCAGCCATCAGAAAAAACACATTGTAAGTCTCTTGCGCGTCGGTTTGTCCAACGATGAGACAAGCCATCAAGACGCCTAGCGCCGATCCCAGAAATTTCATAAGTATTCACCTTTGTCGTTAAATACGTAACGGCTACATACTTTCTATGCGAGGCGCCTATTTTGAGAGAAGGCGGCATCGTTTGCAAGCGAATGAAGAAAGATTCGCTTAAATTGGCCAAAAAGACTGCCGCCGAATGAAAAACTGGAAAAGACGCAGCTCGCAATTGCCCGCCAAACGGCGTGAGCGGCAGCCTGCAATGGGACCTTTAGCAGCAGGCCGTAGAATGTCCAATTGGCCGACTCCCGAAAAAAACACGCCGCACCCATAGCGCGGCGTGTTGAAAGAGGCCGTTTCTTTTCAGCAAAACAATCGCTATCGGCGACGGCGACGCATCATCGCGACACCCAGCATACCCAGCGCGGCCGACAGGATAGTGGACGGCTCCGGAACGATGTTCGCTTCGTCGTACGCAAGAAGGCCTGAGAAGTTGAAGTTATCTACCAAAACAGGACCGCTGATGTCGCTTCGATCCCGCCAACCGAAACTGATCTCGAGCGGCTGTCCGATTGCCGCAAACTGCGTGGTATTCCCGTCTTGGTCGAAGGCATCTTTCTCGGCGCCCGAGGTCATATCAGTATTGGTAAGGACACCAACAATCGCATCGTCGTTCTGCGTGTATCGCTGCTGGCGTTCACCACCTCCGTCGGCGACAGGCACATTGGCCCAGGAGGGCGACAGAAAAATTGCCGTCCTCGGTTCGCCGGTCACGTCGTTGCCGCCATATTCGAGGCTCCATTGGTAATCGTTGTTGCCCCAGCCTGGGAAGTGCTCGTCGGGGAGCACGTTGTCCCCAAAGAACACGAGATCGACCGGCAGTGTGTAGGCGTTACCGTCCGAGCCGGTTCCGGCAATGTCCACCGACACGGCGGACTTTGCGCCTGCAATGTCGGCGGTCTCATTCCAGTACAGCGCAACGTCTTCGCCGTTCTCGCCGGTATCCTCTGCTTTCATGTCGAAGCCGCCGACAGCTCCGCCAGCGGAACCCACTTCGGCCGGATCACGCACAAAGGCTGACGGCATCGCTGTGTCTGTCCAATTAATCGTGACACCACCATCGATGACGCTTGGGGCCGGCGCCGCAATCGTGCCTGAACCGGTTACATTATCGGTTTGCGTATAGCTGAACGTCGTAATTCCCGTAACGTGGTCGCCGTTTGCCGACGACGCCGCAACGGCGGCTGTCATCGCCAAGAAGAACATTCTTGTAAGAGCTTGTCGCACGGTGGATCTCCCGTCTTTAGATCATTGGATCTGAGGCTGATTGAAAAGAGTGCATAAAAAAAGACGCGGCTCGTTTCCTGGTCAAAGACCGCGTTTCGAAAGCCGAGAGACATTGAGAAACGTCACTTGGCGTTGAAACGACAAAGGAAATGAACTGCGTCTTTTAGTAAATTTGCAGTGGCTTTGCTCGCTAGGCCTACCTCTAAATACGCACCAAGCGGTACGATTCCATAGTTAAACCCCCTAAACTAACACAGTTCACAACGGTTGCAAGTCATTTTTTTTTGATTTCCACGAGAAATCTCGGCATTCTTGGAAGCAGGAGCGAATTCCAGCCCGAATTGGGTCTGAGCCACGAGCGATGGGGACCATCAGCCGGTAAGCCGGTACGAGTTTTCGTCGGATGTGTATCAGCGGCGGAAACGACAACATGCACGCGATTCGATCACTGGGTTTCGCAACCAATCCGTGGAACGTGAGGATCATGGCGCTACGTGAAGATCAACATGATAAAGTGCCAACGACAGCGCGAGACAAATCCCGATCCCAAGTGCGTATGCGGTTTTTAAAGAACTGGGCAATTCGAGTGCGCTGACCGCTCCCAAGACCAGTACTAGGCTTGCGAACTCGACCTCTGGCCGGATGAGGATCAGAAACCCGACGAAGCTGAGCAAGAACACGTGTGTCAACGCAGCTCGCGGACGTAGGGTGTAGCTCATCGCGATCACCGCCTCGGCAGCGACGGTCGCCAAGGTGAGCACCATCACGATCGTCTTGAAGTGGGCGAACGGCGGCTGGATCGAAGCGCTGGCTCCATCGCCGAGCCCAGCAGCAGCGAGATCGGCCAGCGCTTCGCGGTTTTCTTGAAACACGATAACCGTTGCATCCCCCAGCCCTGTTCCGAAGACAAACTTTCCGGCCAGGCCAAACGAGAGAAAGTAACCCCAAAAATCCCCGCGAATGTATTCGGGAGAAAGGACCTTTTGAATGGTTGCAAAGGCCATCACACCGACCAGCAGCCAGCGGGCATTGCATGCCCATTGGGCTCGCCATTCCGGGGCGCGGCGGAAAAGCACGAGTCCGGTCGCGAGACAGAAGTAGACTCCGAGAAAATGATGGTTGCCGACCCGAAGCGGATCGATGGCGATGCACAGTGCGAACGCCGCCGCGAAAGCGAACCATAACCCCGCCTGTTCGAGGATTTGCGGCTTGAGCACGACGACAGCCGCGACGCAAACGATCAAGGTCACTCGCGGAAGCAACCCAAAAGCGGGCCATCCGCTCAAGATCACCAGAGTAGCAGCCGCAGCCAGGTAGAGTTCAGCCGCGGGGCGGTGTGGGGCATCCAATGGTCTCCCACTCATTGATCACCTCGGACGTCTATTGATCTCCTTGGGCGACTTCGGTCACATAGCCGATCTGTTCCAAACTGATCGTCTCATGTGCCAAGTCGAAGCGCTCTTCCCACGCTTCGATACGAAACGGCGTGATCGAGTGGTGGTGGAGAACGTCCGCAATACGTTGGAGATGCCTGTCGCTAGGCATGACCTTGTAGATTTTCGTTCGCCGACCTAATTCAGCGGATGCTGCCGAGGGCAAGCGACGGGAAGCTCCACTGGCGTCGATGACGACGTGTTTCGTTATCGGGGGGAGTTCGCTGTACATGCCGAACCCACCGCCTTCCCACCGGCTTAGACTGGCGACGTGGACAGCGGCCACTTGACATGACGCGACTATCGTCAGCAGGACCGGAGCGAGGTAGTTTTTTAACCTGTATCCATTCATTTGAGCCCAGTTCGTCCCAGACGCGTTGGTCCCATAATAAGTCGTTCGAAATTCGCTGTCAAATCCAGCGTCAAACGGTTTTACACAGCTCGCGGTCGGTGCTGCCATCGGCGGCGATAAAGAATGCGATGTCCACTATTTCTACAAAGAGGCCAAGCGATCCATGAAACTGCTGGAATAGTTCCTGACACGATGTTGGCGTCCAACATCGGGCGACGATTGAGTCGGACATTGACTCCTATTGGATCCGCGCTTTTCATTTGCCGCCGATTCCGCGGAAATGCGTGCCCGGCTTTTTCATTGCGTGGCCGGTTTCGTGGTTGTAAAATAATCGGCGAATACTGATGTTGATTCTCTTTTGGTGAAAGTGTTCGGCATATCTCGACGCCCTACGGTGTTTCTGCGCTCGTCGGCTTGTGGTGAAGACTCCGCATCACGGTGATCTGACTGACTGAACCACTTCCGGTGAGATGTTTTTTTGTTAGGGGAAATACGATGTGTGTTCGTCAACGGGGTCTTTTCACGGCTGTTTATTTCTTGTTCGCCATACCCGCCATGGTACTCTCAGCACCTACGCTGACGGTTACCTCTCAAGCGCTCAATGGTTTTGGGAATCGCGTCTGGTTGGCACAGGTCACCCCGGACGGCGGGGAACTACCCAGCGCGTTAGCGGCTGAGTTGGGTTTCACGATCATGAATGCCACGCTCGTGGACGTTGCCGGTGACACCAATGTCGCGGCTGGGATAAGTGACAATGACACCTGGTACTATCAAACGAGTGACGGTTTGCCTTACGGAGGCCTGGGTACCAATGGCCTGTGGGTTGCGGATCCCAACAATCCCGATCTGCAGAATCTGGGCAACAATCTCTTCACGGGAACGGTCACGGAAGGATTGTACACGGACACGGCTGCCCAGCAGCTGTTTGCGTCGCTGGGAAGTGAGGTCTTTACGACAGA
>CBDUAB010000150.1:0-7134 GCA_965365045.1 uncultured Planctomycetales bacterium | reverse complement strand
CCGGGGGAAATGTGTTGGCCAATCGTATCGTATATCGAGTCGTGACGTTGATAATATCTAGCGACAGAAAACTCGCATGGCTGGAAGGCGTGATTCTGCCCGGTCAACCCCACGTTTTCAACTGGCCACCCCAAGCCTGGACACGGTGGCAAGCTAGACCGGGCGGTCTGATTTGGATATCATCCTAATGCTGGCTTGGCGCCTGACGCCGTCATTTCCGTAGACGTGAATGGCGTTCTGTGGCTTACGAATCTCGCACGCCGCGAGCGCACGGAGGATACATGATGTCAATTGCTAACCTCATACTCGCCTTGAGCTTGCCCGGGCCTTTGGTCGCAGCCATTACGTTCATACTGTTTATCTTTGGCGTCATCATTTTGATTGTTGTCGCCATTTACGGCAAGCTTTGGTTTCAGGCATACATGTCGAGCGCGGATGTTACATTGCAAGCGCTCGTGGGGATGGGTTTTCGCCAAGTCAATGCGCGCATGATCCTCAACGCCAAGGTGATGGCGGTCCAGTCCGGCTTGAGCATTGATCGGCGGCATGGAATCGCGACGTCTCGACTGGAAGCCCACTTTTTGGCGGGCGGCAATGTGATGGGAGTGATCCATGCCATTATCGCAGCGCAACGCGCCGGCATCGACTTGGATTTTGACCGAGCCTCGGCAATTGATCTGGCCGGACGCGATGTGTTGGACGCGGTGCGAACGAGCGTGCATCCCAAAGTCATCGATTGTCCGGACCCAGACCGCAGCGGCAAAAAGACACTCAGTGCGATCGCCAAGAACGGCGTCGAACTTAGGATTCGCGCGCGGGTTACTGTGCGCACGAACCTGGGACAACTGATCGGTGGCGCGACCGAAGAAACGATCATTGCCCGTGTTGGTGAAGGCATCATTACGTCGATCGGATCCGCGGAAGATCATCTTGCAGTGCTAGAGAATCCCGATCGCATCTCGCGCGCCGTGCTTGACCGTGGTTTGGACGCACAAACGGCGTTTGAAATTGTCTCAATCGACATTGCCGACATCGACGTCGGCGAGAACATCGGCGCTCGCCTTCAGGCGGACCAAGCGGAGGCCGACACGCGCGTGGCTCGTGCCAAAGCGGAACAGCGCCGTGCGGAAGCGGTGGCTACCGAACAAGAAATGAAAGCCAAAGTCGCGCGGAACCGATCCCAGCTTGTCTTGGCCGAGGCCGATGTGCCCAAAGCGATGGCGGGCGCCTTTCGCCGTGGCATGCTCCATCACCGGGATGGCGGAACAAGCTGATCTACTTCGTTTTCTCCCGAAACCGGTGAATCGTGTGCGAGTCGGTTAGGAAGTAGGCTTCGCGTTCCTCGTCCTCGCCGAAGGACATGATGGGCATTTGCCCCTCAACCAACAGATGGTTGCCAACAACCTGACGTTGCTGGTCGACGTAGCTCAACGCCCACACCTTTCCGGATACATAGTCGGCATAGAGATACTTACCCTGTAGCGCTGGGATAGAACTGCCACGATAAACAAAACCGCCCGTGATCGATTTGCCGATGTCGTGGTGGTACTCAAAAATCGGCTCGATCAGATCGGCACGAAGGCCCGTGGCATTGGGACTAAAGTTGTGGCGTGCCTCGCGTAGGTTCCAGCCGTAGTTTCCCCCGCGATGGATGATGTTGATCTCTTCCCAAATGTCCTGACCGACGTCGCCTGCCCAGAGCAAATTCGTGTCGCGATCAAATGCCATCCGCCACACGTTACGCAATCCATAGGCCCAAATCTCCGGGAGTGCCCTGTCCTCATAGCCAACGAATGGGTTGTCCGCGGGAATGCCGTAGTTCCGATTTTCGTCCTTGCGATCCACGTCGATTCGCAAAATAGATCCTAGCAAAGATTGCAGGTTTTGCCCGTTGTTCTGCGGATCGTTCGCTTTGCCGCCGTCACCGAGGGCAACGTACAAATAACCATCGGGACCAAAGATGACCGTTCCTCCGTTGTGATTCCAAAACGGCTGCTTAATCCGCAGGATCTCTTCCTCCGAATCGCGCGTCGCTTGATTCGGATCGTCGGAGACGCGGAACCGCGAAACGACTGAGGTGTGCCGTGCGGATTTAGTTGTGTAGTAGACGATCAACTGGCCGTTCGTCTCGTAATTGGGATGAAAGGCCATGCCGAGCAGGCCTTCTTCGTTTTCGTGTTTCTTGTAGACAACTCGATCGGTCAGGTCCAGAAAGACTTTGGCCTCCGTCACATTTTGATCATTGGGCATGACGTAGATCTTGCCCAATTGCGACGCGATGAAGACACGATTGGTTCCATCTCCGGCATGCGTCAGTTCGATTGGGCGAAGGATTTCTGTTCCAAGTTCCTTAAAAGCTCGCTCGACCGTGAGCGGTATTGGCGATGTATCAATTTCGGCCGCGGCCGATTGCATTTGTAAAGAAGCCAATAAGAGCGCTAGTGACGTTGTGAGATGTTGTTTCATCAAGATGACTCCGAATCGTTTTGCCTAGGTGTTGGATTACTTGGGAGGTTAGTCGAATAGCGACTATTGTTGATACGTAGCATCGTTCGATCAAGAACTGTCGTAGGACAGGTTTTCAACCTGTCTGGACAGGATGAATTCCTGCCCTACGGCACGACAATTCATGATGGGCCAGTCCTCAGTCTGTGACGCCGCCGTTCAAGGGCTCGGGATTACCCGTGTCGTCTTTGTATTTTGTTTGCAAAGCGGCAAGCCGCTTGGTGAGGTTGCCGCGGATCTCGGCATACTGTGCGTCATCGTATACACTATGCAACTCATTCGGGTCCTGTTCCAGATCAAACAGTTCCGACTCGTCGATATTGTAAAAGCGAATCAATTTATAGCGGTCGGTGCGAATTCCAAAGTGCCGCCGTACGCTATGTGCTCCGGGAAACTCATAATAATGATAGTAGACTTCCTTGCGCCAGTCGTTGGGCGTATTGCCTGCAAGAATTGGTGCCAGGCTCTGTCCTTGCATGTCGGCCGGTTGTTCGACGCCGGCGATATCGAGAAACGTTTGCGCGAAATCGAGGTTCATTACCATGTCGGTGTTGACGCTGCCCGGCCTTGTCTTTCCGGGCCAGTGGATCAACAGCGGCGTGCGGAAAGATTCTTCGTACATCCAGCGTTTGTCGTACCAGCCATGCTCGCCAAGATACCAACCTTGGTCTGAGGTATAAAACACGACAGTGTTGTCAGCCAATCCAGACTGTTGCAGATAATCGAGTACGCGACCGACGTTGTCGTCCACGGACGCGATGCAACGCAGATAGTCTTTGGCATAACGTTGGTACTTCCAGCGAATCAATTCGTTGCCTGCGAGGTTTGCCGCGCGAAACTGTTCATTTTTGGGATCATAAACATCGTTCCAACGGCGCGTCTGTTCTTCCGTGAGGCCTTTTTGCGGAATGAGTTTCAGATCGTTTTCGTTCAGATGCCGGGCAACCGTCATTTCTTGCGTGTGGGCCGGTGTGGCGCGGCCCGAGTAATCGTCGAACAGCGTTGCGGGCTCCGGAATTGTTACGTCGTCGTACTTATGGAGGTGCTTGGGACCCGGTTGCCAATTGCGGTGTGGCGCTTTGTGCTGATACATCAAGAAAAACGGCTTTTCCGCGTCCCGTTTCTGCTTGAGCCAATCGAGGGCCTCATCGGTAATGATGTCGGTAGTGTAGCCCGTATGTTTTACTGGGCCGTCAGTCGTCCGCATCTTCGGGTTGTAGTAGGGTCCTTGACCGATGAGCACATGCCAATAGTCGAAACCGGTTGGTTCGGATTTCAAATGCCACTTGCCAACAACCGCCGTTTGGTAGCCAGCTCCTTGTAGTAGCTTGGCCACCGTCTGCTGGGAACCGTCGAATGTATCGCGATTCGTGCGAAAGCCATTCAGATGGCTGTACTTGCCGGTGAGAATTACGGCGCGCGAAGGACCGCAAATTGAGTTCGTGACAAAGCAGCGATCAAAGCGCATGCCCTGCTCGGCGATGCGGTCGAGGTTGGGTGTTTCGTTCACGACACTTCCGTAACAGCTCATTGCTTGATAAGCATGGTCGTCCGACATGATGAACAAGATATTAGGTCTTGCATCATTGCCGCTTACGGGATTAGTCAGGTAGAACAACAGATACACGCCGACGAAGCTGAACACGAGACGGCGAACGGCATTTGAAAAACAGGCATTTGCAGTGAGCATTGAATAATCTCCTCGACCGAAAGGGACGGCTAGCAACGCTACCATCGTAACGTCTGCCGTGGCAACTCTGTAGTAGCTTTCCGCCGTTGACCGTAAATGGGGTTGTCGGTCGTACATAGAGTACGGTATAAGCCCAGCCTCGTCCAAAATCTGAAACCGTTTCGACGCTGATCTTTTCCCCTAATGCTCAGAGTGTGGCAGAAATGTCGTGCCTGATCTCGCCTTCTTCAGAAATGAGGTGCACCGATGCGTCGTCGAGGTGCTTTGTTGCTGCTGGTTGCCTTTATGTCCGGCGTGGCCATCGCCGACTCACTTGGTCAGCAGTTTCAGGGCGGGGTGCAAGTGGATCTCAAAAAACAGCTCGAGACCGGACTGTATGCGCGCCGTCCCGAAGAGTTTACTTACATTGCCCGCATCGTGCGAATGGTCGATCGCCGGCAATTACCTGAAAAGTTAGTCATAAGTACGTTTGGCTGGGCGCGACGCAAACGGCCATATCCACTCGTATATTTCGAGCGAGCCCTGCAAGTTCGTGCACGAAAAATCGGAATTGTTGTCCCAGGAATTCAAGTCCGCAAGGCGTTCCAATAACCGCCTCGTGCGTGGTCATAGCGGGCTTCGTGTCCCCATCGCGACGAATCAAAGCGCCCGTTGTCATAGGCCAAGTGGCCCATGACCCATGTTCGCAACGGCCAGCCGGTTAGCGTTTGGCCGTGCCAGGGACTCCAACCGGCTTTGGTGATTTGGTCCTCGTTGCGGATTTCTTGGTCTAATTCCAAGTCGACGAGCACGAGGTCGGCGTCGTAACCCTCGGCGATGCGGCCTTTGCCAACAATGTCCCACACGAGCGCGGGCGCTGTGCACATCCAGTACACAACTTGTTCCAAATTGCAGTTGCCTTGGTGGACTTGATCCAGCATGAGGGCAAGCGAGTTTTCGACGGCAGGCAGCCCCGCGGGTGATTGTGGATACGGCTGCTGTTTCTCGGCCAGCAGATGCGGCGCGTGATCGGTGGCGATGACTTGGATACGACCGTCCAATAACGCTTGCCAAAGCGCCCGATTGTCGTCGCGTGTCTTGACAGCGGGATTCATTTGCACCAGTGTGCCTAACCGTTCGTAGTCGTCGATAGAAAAAAACAGATGATGTGGGCAGACTTCGGCGGTGATCAGGTTGCGGTGATCCGCGACAAGATCGGCTTCGGTCGCAGTGGAAGTGTGCAATAGATGAAAGCGATGCTGGTGGCGATATGCCAAATCGAATGCCCGTCGCGTGGCGACAATGGCTGCTGTGTGGTCGCGGATCCGCGAGTGATCCGCCACCGTCACTTGTGCGCCCAACTTTTTCGCATTGGCACGTACCGTTGATTCGTCCTCGCAATGGGCCGTGATTGGCAGTGTGGTTTCGGCGAAGATCCGTTCCAATGCTTCTTGATCGTCAACCAGTAGATCGCCCGTGCTAGAACCAATGAATATCTTGATCCCAGGAGTGCGCTCGGCCTGTCGGAGTTCATCCAGGTTGTTTGGGGTTGCTCCAATATAGAAACCGTAATTGACGAGCGACTTCTGAGCCGCTAGCCGTAGTTTGCGATTGAGCTGTTCTCGATCAATAGCTGCCGGTCGCGTGTTGGGCATTTCGAGATAGGTTGTCACGCCGCCGCGTGCACAGGCCCGTGACCCGCTGGCAAGGTCTTCTTTGTGTGTCAGCCCTGGTTCGCGGAAATGAACCTGGTCGTCGATCACGCCGGGTATGAGGTGCAATCCTGAGGCGTCGAAGATTTCGTCAACCTGTGTGTGCGATGCTGCATCAATCGAGGCGATTTTTGTTCCGTCGATCAGGACGGATGTATTTACGGGTCCGCCTGGCAAGACCACCGTAGCGTTCCGGATGAGCGTTTTTTTGGGTAAGTGCATTTTGTGTGATTTGTTCGAATTTTATGCTGGCGAGCATTTTTTGGGCAAATATTGGACTTCGCCAGTCTGTGTTAGGAGCGGTCGAGAAATGACTGTTGTAGTGGCGATTGGAAGCCACCACTACGTGAAAATGCGACACTAATCTCTCGACCGTTCCTTAAGGGAAATGGCGTAAGCTCTTATGTGTTCATGGCTAGTGTCATCCTGAGGCCGAGGAACACGCGTGCGGAGGATGTCCAACAGCTCTAGCTTTGCTGGCATATCCGCTACTCGCCGTCCCTCCTTAGGCTGACACAAAGTGGTGTTGCACAACCGGGCTGTTTCCGAATACATAAGCGGAGTCTATCCGATACTTGAATTTCGTTTCAGATCCGTGGCCCCTCGATCTTAACAAGATCCGAATTGTGCGGGTAAATTGTTCTCGATTGGCACGAGATTTGGTGTACGAAATTCAGAGAAATTGATGCGAATATTCACGTTCGTTTTGCCGATCCTATGCTTGTTCTCATCGAGAATGAGGTAAAATAAGCTGTAGACGTATCAGACTTCTTGGCGCTACTTCCGACAGAGGGACCAATTTTAAGCGTTGGCCAGAGTCATCAACGGCTAGTGCAATAGCACGCCAGATTCTCGCCATTCTCGCAGCGACTCCACTCGTCGCAATGTGCCAGAAGTTTGATTCATTTAGGCTGCTGCTCATTTTTCAAAAATGAGTTGTCAGCCTTTTTTTTGGCGTGCAAGATCAATGGCTTGGCTGTTATACTCAAGTGTTATATCCACGAACCTGGCGACATAATCTGGCGACGTGGAGTACAACGCGATTCATTTCGATCCGCCGTACTGACTCGAGGACGCAGAAAAATGTTGCGGCGACACTTGACGGCGTTCACACTTGGAATCGGTTTTTTGTCGATGCTCATGTGTCAGCAGAGCTTGGCTCAGTTAGTCCAGATTGGGCCAGGATACGTAAAGGCACCATTCGTACGTATCTACACCGATCCTGATGGCGGCACCCACGTGAGGGCG
>CBDUAB010000149.1:0-7144 GCA_965365045.1 uncultured Planctomycetales bacterium | reverse complement strand
GGTGTTGGATTCAGAAACAAGGTGAACGTGTCAACGCCCGCTGTAAACTCTGCCTTGACGACCAATAGTGATGTCTCTCCCGACTGCACGGGAATGCTCGAAAACTGAGTATCAATGTTGAAGAATGTCTCAAGCATGTAGTCTGACGAGCCTTGCGTCTTACCCGCAAGGAGATCGGTGTCGCCGCCCGAACCGGCTAAGACGATTCCAAAGGCACCTCCAAAAGCACCTTCGTCCACCACGCCTTCCGGTCGCATTAGCAAACTCATGTACTTTGTTGTCGTGTCATCCGTCACACCGTCGAACTCGCGTAAGAGTCCGACCCAATTATCATCGAAATACGCTTCGGTGGTGACGCTGTTCCCAAAAGATAGTAGTCGTGGAAAAGTTAGGGATCCTTCCACAACTTCCCAACCGTCCAGGATCGGCGCGCCGTCGTACTGAATCCATTCCCCGGAGAAGCCAAGGCCACCATCTTTTTGGAGAAGATCGCCGCCAGCCGAATAATCGAACCACTCATACGCAATCAGGTCGGCACGGGCGGGGGTTGCCAAGATGACGATGCCTAGCACACAAACCAGCGATTGTCGTACGAGAATCATGACATCGTCTCCCTTCGTTCAAATTGTGAAAGAAGTTCAAAGGAGGGAACGCCCAGGCAGTCGGTTCCCCCTGTGCTCACATTAACCCGTTTAAGCCAAAATGCAATCATTTCCACCGCGTTTTCTACAGACCACTCCGACAGGCGAAGGGACTGAGATTCTGGTATCCCTACACGCTTGCTGCCAAGTGCCTCAGAATGCAGAGGGATTTGACAGACATCTGAATCTCACGCGATTTACAAAATGATGGCTACGGAATGGTTTATTCTGCAATGAGATCGTGTAAAGAGTGTTTCATCCTCGAATCGTTCAATAAAACGATGACTCGATCATCATCATTTTGTAACCATCATTCTGTGAGTTGGTTACTTTTGTTCATCGTTGGACGACTCTCACCAGCTCAGTCAGACTAATTACTGAGCAAGTCCATTTCACCCCACTTTTCACAGCCTCTCCCGCGTTGACCCGATTTGCCGCCAGTCGCTTGCCCATATCCGTGCGTGACGTGGTTGATCCAACGGAAGTTTCGTACGCTCCGATCCGGGCTGGGGCGACGTCTGGCCTGGTCAATTCCTCGGCGCTAGCGTTCTTGTTGTGCTGCGCCGGCAATCGAAGGGCCGATCTGAATTACGATTGATAATTGTTGATTTGTGAAGGAAGGCATTCTTAACTTCAACAATCAACAATCGCCAATCATCAATCGTTAATCTAACCCGTTGACCGGCTGGGTAGTCACTGTCCCCAAAGCCATGTTATGCTGTGCGCACGTAGCTAGCGATGGCGTGCCGCAAAGGACAAGAAAAAAGGAGATCGTCATGCCTATTGTAAAGCTCAAAGAGTTTCTCGACGCGCAGCAAATCAAGTACGTGCAGATCACGCACTCGCGCGCCTACACGGCTCAGGAGATTGCAGAGTCCGCGCACATTCCTGGTAAGGAATTGGCCAAGACCGTGATGGTCAAAATCGATGGCCAGATGGCGATGGCCGTCCTGCCGGCTTCGTACCGGATCGAATTGGACGTCCTGAAGAGAGTCGCTGAGGCCGAAACGCTTAAACTGGCGACTGAGAACGAATTCAAGGACATGTTCCCGTCTTGCGAAGTCGGGGCGATGCCGCCATTCGGGAACCTCTATGGGATGAACGTGTATGTGGCCGAACCCCTCAGCGAAGACGAAGAGATTGCCTTCAATGCAGGCTCACATACGGAATTGGTGCGCATGCGATACGAGGACTTCGAACGACTGGTTCAACCCAAGGTCAAGAATTTCACAGGGCCAAGATAATCAATTTTTGGTTTTTTTAGGATTAGCCGTTTTGGAGATAGCCACGGTTCACCCCCAGAAACCGTGGCTATCGCCAAAACGGCTAATCGTCGCAACCCTAATTCTTAGCTGTGACAAACCACTAATGTGTCATCGCCGTATCATGTTTCAGATTGGTAGAATCACATGAACCACCACATCCAATCTCGCCAATTGATCACTATGGCTGTGCTGCTGTCATCGTCGTTAGCGACCAACTCACACGCCCAGGAAGCGAACTACGACGAGAGCAGGGTGCCACATTATCAGTTGCCGGATCCGCTCAAGCAGAACGACGGCACAACCGTCACGACAGCCGAACGATGGCTCGACACGCGCCGGCCCGAGGTCTTGGAACTGTTCCGCGAGCACGTCTACGGCCACGCGCCTCGAAACAACATCACGGTTCGCACTCGCACGGCTTCTGTCGATCCAACCTCTCTTGACGGCAACTCCGTGCGCAAGGAAGTGACGCTGTACTTTAGTGACGACGACAACGGCCCGCGGATTGATCTGCTCATCTTTTTGCCCGCTGCCAACGCGGACCGGCCAGTCCCTGCCTTTGTCGGGCTAAATTTCGGCGGCAATCACACGATCCATCCCGATGACGGCATTCGACTGACGCGCGCTTGGGTCCGCGACAAAACGGGTGTCGTCAACCATCGTGCAACGGATGCCGCGCGCGGATCGGCCGCTGGCCGCTGGCCCGTCGACAAGATCGTTTCACGCGGTTATGCCCTGGTGACGGCATATTACGGCGACATTGATCCAGATTTTGATGACGGCTTTCAAAATGGAGTACACTCCCTTTTCTACGGAGCGGATAGCAAACCCGCGGCGAACGAGTGGGGCTCCATTGCGACGTGGGCGTGGGGGCTTAGTCGCATCTTGGACTATATCCAGAGCGATGCCGCCATCGACTCGAGTAAAGTGTCCGTGATGGGTCATTCGCGGTTGGGCAAAACGGCGTTATGGGCCGGCGCGGCGGACGAACGTTTTGCCTTAGTGGTTTCCAACAATTCGGGGTGTGGTGGTGCGGCCTTGAGCCGGCGGCGTTTTGGTGAGTCCGTGAAACGCATCAACACGGCTTTTCCCCATTGGTTTTGTGACAACTTCCAGAAATACAACGATCACGAAGACCAATCGCCAGTCGATCAGCACATGCTTATTTCTTTGATCGCACCACGGCCGGTATTGATTTGCAGCGCCGCGGAAGACCGCTGGGCCGATCCGCACGGCGAGTTCTTGTCGGCCTATCACGCGGCACCTGTGTACCGACTATTGGGAACGGATGGCATCGCGGTTGACGAGATGCCCGCCTTGAACCAGCGCGTCATGAGTAGAATCGGCTATCACATTCGACCAGGAAAACACGATGTTCTGCCAGAGGATTGGGATGTCTACTTGGATTTTGCCGACAGGCACCTCCGCTAGATTGGCCATATGAAAGCGTTCGAAGCCACCACAAAGTATTTCAACGAAGCGGCTGACCAACTGGATTTGAGCGCTGAAATGCGCACGCTACTACTGACTTCGATGCGCGAGGTCCGCGTCGAAGTTCCCGTGGAGATGGACGACGGCCGGTTGGCGACTCTGATCGGCTACCGGGTTCAACATGACAATTCGCGTGGACCTTTCAAAGGTGGTTTGCGCTACCATGCCGAAATTAACTTGGACGAAGTCCGCTCGCTTGCATCACTGATGACTTGGAAAACGGCTGTCGTTAACCTGCCCTTTGGCGGTGCCAAAGGTGGCATCGCCATTGATCCAAGGACACTGAGCAAACGCGAATTGCAGCGTGTCACGCGCAAATTCGTCGACCGGATTCACGATTTCATCGGTCCGGACAAGGATATTCCCGCCCCCGACATGGGCACGACTTCGGAGGTCATGGCCTGGATCATGAGTCAGTACAACCGGTACCACGGCTTTAGTCCGGCTGTTGTGACAAGTAAGCCGGTAGAGCACTTCGGCATGCCGGGCCGCGAAGAAGCCACCGGGCGCGGTGTCGGCATTCTGGCGATAAAGCTTTCTCGGCGCTTAGGTCACAAACCGCAGCAAACGACCGTGGCGATTCAAGGCTTCGGAAACGTCGGCACGCATACTGCCAAATTCTTGTCTGAATCCGATTACCGCATCGTCGCCATCAGCGACATAAGTGGAGCGTATTATCGTCCAGAAGGAATTACAATTTCAGATGCACTGCACTATTGCATCAATAACGACGGCCAGTTGGAAGGATTTCAAGGAGCCGACAAGATTGCTGGGAAGGAATTACTCGAATTGAACGTTGACATGCTGATCCCAGCCGCGCTGGGCGGTGTGATTACCGCGGAAAATGTGGATCGAGTGAAAGCAAAAGTGATCATCGAGGCAGCCAATGGCCCGGTCATGCCCGACGCGGATGAAGTATTGAACAGCAAAGGCGCGGTCATGTTGCCAGATATCTTGGCCAACGCGGGAGGAGTGACAGCCAGTTATTTCGAGTGGGTTCAGAACAAACAACATTACAGTTGGAGCCTTGATCGCGTTCGACAGGAACTCGACCGAGTACTATCGACCGCGTTTGATCACGTTTGGGAACTCTCGAAAGAACGTAATGTTAATTTGCGTGTCGCTGCCTTTATGATGGCGATCCAGCGCGTCCACCGCGCTACGATGCTGACCGGATTTTAGGCCCCCGATCGGTGTAGCTCCAAAACGGGGTTTTACGTAAGCTATCGGTTCGTCCGCGAATTAGAAAAACTGTGGGAAATACCTTGTTAAGAAGGAGCTTACAGGTGCACATCGAGAATCTGCGGATCGAACAATTTGGTCAACTTAGCGGTGTTTGCGCGGATGGCCTGCATCGACCGCTTAGTGTTTTGTACTGTTCCCGTGATTCAGAACGAGATGATGTACGGGATTTTCTGCGCTGGCTGCTGTTCGGTGCGAATGAAGCCTCGCAGTTGGACTCCAGGATGCATGGCGCCGATGAGACCCGCGTATGCGGCTCGATGCGGATACGTCAAGGCGACCGCCGTCGCCAAGTAACCCGGCTAAATGACGGTACTCGCTACGGCCGGTTGTCGATTGATGGCCAGCGTGACGAACCGCCGGGGGATGCTACGCTTCAAATTGGCCGTATCACTCCACATGAATTCGACGTCGTATTCGCCCCGCGATTAGACCTCGATCCGCACCCCGACCAGCTCTTGGACGCCGTCCGCTCCGCGAATCTCGACATGTCATCTCGCCGGATTCCATCCGAGCATCACGGGCAGCTTAGGGCGCGACTCGAACAACTCCGTTCGGAGCACGATCATTTGCCATGGAGCGATAGTGTCGCTCAGCTGTTGGAACGCCGTGACGTTCTCACCCGGCGGATCGAACAAGCGACGCAGCAGCGACAGCGCCAGGACCTCGATAGCGAGTACCGAGATGTTAGCCAGCGCATTGAGCAGATCGGTCAAGAAACTGATTTCCAACACCGCGAGTATCAGGTCCACGATGACGAAGTGACAAGACGTCGCCACGAGCTCGAAGAGGCCTGGCGAGTTGCACAACAGGCCAAAGAATTGTTTTTGCGCCAGCGCCGAGAGGAGTTTGCGGAATTTGAGACCCGCGCCAATCGTTGGCAGGGAATACTGCACGAAGTCCAGACTCGATTGGCTGCCGTCGACGATCAATTGCGACAGAGACCTCAAACGCTTGGACCACTGGCCGAGCCAACTTGTCTGGTCGCGAACCTTGCGGCACGGATCGACCGGCTTCGACACGACGTTGCCAACCGTAAAGACCACGCAAGATCCTCTGACGGTAGCCTTTACGAAACAAACGCGTGCCACGCAATTACCGACCAAGAGACTCGCACGGCGCTGGATGCCCTACGGCGAGAAGCCTCAAGGCTATGTCGAACGTTACAAGATCATCGGCAAACCGACAAACTGAGATGGTTTGAAAGTGAGGTTGATTGCCTGCGCCAGTGTGAAACCGTAATGACCAGTTGGCTCGCAAAACTCGAGAAACAACGAGATCATCTGCAACGTGAGCTGAGCGACGCGGAACACGCGGGACTCTCGTTGATCGACGATGACATGGGAGTGGCGAATTGCATCGACTGGGATGGGCAATACCGCGAGCCGTACGCGGGGCGGCCCTACCCGGACGTCCACGACAACGATTCCATTGCAAAACGAATAACCTCGCGTAAGGATTTCATTCGGGCCGTGGCGCATTCTTGTAGCGGTTATGATGTTGCCCATCCAGACGCGGACTCCCCGTTGAGAACGTTGATTGATCGTCGCGACGCGGTTAGCCACGAGCTAGAGTCGCTAAAGCGCACAGCCGATACTCTGGTAGCGGAACGCGGCGACCTTGACGAGCGGATCGCACGACGCAACAACCGTAAATTGGATGACATCCGACGAGAACTCCAGGAAGTCGAATCAAGTTTGCACGTTGCCGAAAAACGTGAACGCCTCGCACGTGAAATTGCCCAAGTCCAGGATGAGTTACGGCCCGAAAAAGACCAGCTTCACCCTACTCCGGTTGCTGTCGAAGCCTCGCGCTTCCTACATCAACTTACCCAAGGCAGGTTCAACCGAATACGTATCGACGATTCGCGACATGTAACCGTTGACGACGCTCGTGGCTCCGCCGTCAACCTACACGCAGCAGCCCGCGAACTCCGTGGCGATGTCTATCTGGCCATCTGTTTAGCTTTGGTCGCCACGTACCACCGTGAGGGAATCAAACTGCCGTTGGTGATGATCGATCCATTCCTATTGACCAACGCTGGCCATGCCGCTACCCGAGCGGCCGTCATTCACGATTTCGCCAGGGAAGGGCACCAGGTGTTAATGTTGACCAGCCGTCGAGATGTGGCCGATTTGTTTCGCGGATTTGACGTCACTTTTGTCGAGCTGCAGCCGGACCGAGACCTACGACCTTTGCCTTCGCCTTCGCCTTTGCCTTCGCCTTTGCCTTCGCCTTCTCCGGAGCCGCTCCCAGAACGACGGTTCACGGAAACGGAGCGCGATAGCGAATTCGAAGATCATGTTCGTTTCAAGCGGCGAGCCCGCTCTACTCCGCCTGAGAGCGAACCTGTCGAACACGCAGCTCGGCCGCTGACGCCGATGACTTCGGCGCCCACGGAGACTCAGGTCGCGACGAAATCCGAGGAGCTTGTTGGCCAGCACGTCGAAGCTGCGAAAGTCCCCGCTGCGAAAGTCCCCGCTGCGAAAGTCCCCGCTGCGAAAG
>CBDUAB010000148.1:0-7149 GCA_965365045.1 uncultured Planctomycetales bacterium | reverse complement strand
CTGCCTGGGACCGCACTGGCGAGGAGGCTCCGCCTCATGATCAGCAGGCAGAGCCGGGGAACCAGAATCGTCCACGGCGTTGCCCGTACCGCACCATCGTATTCACAAACCAACTCCAGATGCAATCGTTGCTGTCATTTACGTGCTGTCGGCGTTGACGTATGCACTCGCGTTGACGAGGAGGCGGGGACTTGCGTATGGTTTCACGGCTTTTGTCCGTAATCCCAAAGCCTCCGGCCGCCGCCAACACCTTTGTCGACTTGTCGTGTTGTTCGATAGAAATACGCTACCGTGACACCTGCCATGACCCAGCCAAAGGTGGTTGGCACCAATGAACAGAATGTAGCGCACCGCTGTAGCAAACGCGCGCGCTGGCTGTTGTTAGTCGTCGTTGGTCTCTCGTTTGGCTGCGTTAGCGATCAGTGGGCTCAACTGCGCAAGATTCCGCGCAATCCTTTGACGAATCAGCTTGGCCTCGACTCACGCCGGGGGCCCGAGCCGACACCGCGCACCAAACAAATGTTACGGCGTAACGACCTTGCCGATCTCTTGGACGGTGATCCCGAGACGTTGTTGCTGGAGGTTCAGGCAGTGGCCGCGGCCGAGCCGACCGCCGAAAACGTGTACGCAGTCGCCGAACTGGCCTATATCGCGGCGAAACAGTTTGAAGCGGACGACAACGAAGACGTAGCCCTCGATTTATATGGGACCGCGGTTGCCAACGCGTATTTCTACTTGTTTGACGAGGCCTTTGATAACGGCCGAAATCCCTACGACCCACGATTTCGCCGCGCATGCGACCTTTATAACTCAGCACTGGAAGGCGGATTGCGCACGATAAACGAGCGCGGCTTATTGCACACTGGTGCCACACATACGATCGAAACGGTACGGCAAACATTCGATATCAATGTTGCTATTCGCGGTACATGGCATGAGGAGAATTTCGGTGAACTCAAATTTGTATCTGATTTTGAAGTCAACGAATTGACGAACCGCTACCACAACTTTGGCTTGGGCGTGCCAATGATTGCCACGTACGAGCCGCGCGCGGACCAGCCACGGCCGGCCGAAGAGTTCTATCCGCCTGGCATGAGCTTTCCCGTGACGGCGTTCTTGCGCGTGAATAAGATAACAGCGGCCAAGGGCGACGAGAAACCGCGACACCGTTGTGTAATCGAACTTCACGATCCGATGAAGTCCTCCGATATCGTCGTCAACAACCGGCTGGTTCCGCTGGAAACCGACCTCACCACGCCATTGGCATATAGTTTGGATAATCCGGTGTTCAAGCGCGTTAATGGGGCGACACGTGGATTGTGGCGCCCGCAAGACACATCTGGCGCTCGCGGACTGTACATGTTGGAGCCGTATGATGCCAACAAGATTCCCGTCGTCATGATTCACGGCTTTTGGTCGAGCTTGGTGACCTGGATGGAAATGTTCAACGACCTACGCGGTTTGCCGGAGATTCGTGACCACTATCAATTCTGGTTTTACCTTTATCCCACCGGTGAGCCGTTCTGGTTTACGGCAACTCAATTGAGAGCGGATCTTGCGCGAATGCGTGACAAGTTAGATCAACCTCTCTACGCGACCCCACTGGACCAAATGGTGCTCATTGGTCACAGCATGGGAGGCCTTGTGGCAGAATTGCAGACCATGCAAAGTGGCAGCGAGTTTTGGGACTTGGTAAGTGATCGCCCGTTGAACGAGCTGGCAGCCGTGGACAACCGCGACGAGCTGGCTCAGACATTCTATTTTGAGCCCAATCCGTCGGTCCGTCGCGTCGTTTCGATCGCCACGCCACATCGTGGGAGTAGTTTCTCCAACAGAGCCATTCAGTGGTTGGGTCGCAAGCTGATCAACGTGCCGCAAAATGTGGAGTCATCACGTTCACAAGCGCTAATAGACGATCCGGAGTTCTTCCCCGAGGAAAGTATTCTGCGGATCAGCAACAGTGTTGGCTCGATGTCGGTGAATTCGCCAATCCTCCCGCTTATGCTCAGCTCGCCGCGGCCACCGTGGGTGAAATACCACAACATTATCGGGCTATTGGACGATGTCCGCGTGATCGGTCGAGTTGTGGAAGGCACCGATGGCGTGGTGGCGTATGACAGTGCCCATCTGGACAACGTCGACTCGGAAATTACTGTTTCCGCCGACCATACGAGTGTGCATCGTTCGCCGCGCGCTATTCTTGAGGTGCGGCGCATCCTGCTGGAACACATCGCCCAACTAAACAGAACTGGCAGTTCGTTCCCGAGCGTTCCACTGACAGACAATCAGCTCTTGCGTAACGGAAAACTCGCGATACGAACGGTCTCCGCCCATTAACAAACTGCTGGTTGTTCATTACAAAGTAGACCTTGCCCGCGGCATCTTGTATTTCCAGGGGACGGGCCTGCTGGTTCACAGCATCGGCGATGTCTTCGTTGAGCTTTGGTGTCATGTTGTCATTCTACCACACGACAACCTGGCAAGGCTATCTCGATTCATCCGGACTGACGGCCACAATCATCGGGAAAATACCGGGAAATCGGCTTCGTTCTTACATCAACGTGGCGGCAGCCATTGATTCAATCGATTCTGCCGCTGGCGCGCAACGACGCGTGCGAATGCTGTTGTCGAGCCGATTGGTGAATGCCTTGTCTGACAATCACATTCGTCTGCTCTGATTGCCCGGGGCTGTTCCGCTGTCACTTCGGCATTGCGTGAACTACCGTGTCCGCGATCTGCCTCGACAGCATTGGTTGCAACCGTATCGCCCGAGTTGTCTGATCGGCTGTCTCGTGGAGACGCACTTCCGTCGCATGGCTCGCGTCTCGATCCGTGGCCAACGGTTCCGCTGTCATTCGGCGTAACGAGTTCGCTCCGCATTATACGGACGTGTTTCGGTGCATTGATACCAATGCGAACCGATTCTCCCTTAACACGAACGATCGTCACCGTAATGTCATCGCCGATTCGGATTTCTTCATTAAGTTTGCGCGTCAAAACCAACATGGTGCACTCCTTTGTTCCCAGTGAAGAGAAATGTTGAAAAGCCTGGCCAATCGCCATATAGCCTTTACGCATTTGTCATACCGATGGGTTCACGAATAAATTGGATTTAACGTAAATCAGGCGACAGATTGCCGTTGTATGAAGCAACGGCGTCGGAAAAACGTGCTAGATTTTGTCCTGAGTTACAAAAAAGGACGCTAGCACAGTTCCGGACGCGGAACCCGCTATCGGCGCGGCTGATGTCGTTTGGCCAGTTCATCGCGCAGGCGTGCCGCCAATTCGTAGTGCTCCGTTGCGACGGCGTCCGCCAATCGCTCTTGCAGCGTTTGCCCGACATCGAATTGACTTCGCAGTTGTTCGCGCAATTCCACGAGTCGAGTTACAAGCTCGTCGTCATCAAAGTGTTCTTCGACTTCGTGCTCTTCGAAGACATTCGCTAGCTGCTTGAGACCCGCATTAATCGACTGAACGGCGGCTTCGGCATTGTCGTCAACGATCTTGGCCATCGCGTTGGCTTGAATCCGATGGTAGAGAACAAAAGGACGGTATTGTTCGTGGGAAAGCGTCCAATCTTCGTCGGGCGAATGTCGGCGACAGAAATCCATGAGACCGAGTGTGTGATCCGCATCCATGACGGCCCGCTCGTACCGTTGCAGTGCGAGCCAGCAAACCCGGCGATGGTAAAACTGGACGAATTCGCGATCACATTCCATGCACTCTTCTGTGCTAAGTTCGAAATCCGCCCCTTTTTCGACCTCCTGGCCAACTAGATGGTCCAAGTAAGATTCCGTGCCTTCGGGGCTTGAGCCGTCAGGCCGGCCTTCGGTCTCAAGCTGTAAGATGCCCATTTCCACACGCATCTGTATGACTTCGCGTTTGTCAACACCGTCAACAATCCGCACGCTGACCGCATCGGGGTCGTAGGGCCAATCACGAAGTAGGCGGTCGATATGTTTTGCTTCGTCCATGCAGGTTTTCTATGCAATCGGATCGTTAGGGTCTCAATCCTCAGATTCTAACTCGCCGGAGCAGTTTGCTCTATCGGTCGGGGGACGACGTTGTTTGGCTCAAGGCTCCGCCTCCCAACGTGCCGGCTTTGAAATTGCCCTAGCGTGTTCAAATGACGGTAATAGACGAAAACAACGGTAGCGCAACTTCAAAACGTGCCGGTGGGGGCCAGGTAGCATGAATTGCTGTGTTTCCACGCGAGTTTCACTTGAAACAAAGATCAATCATCCATTTTCGGCGAGCGTCTGAGTTTCTTTTGACGTGACCGCGCTTCTTTGTCATGTTTGCGTCTCCGTTGAGAAGCTTTGGTCGGCTTGGTTGGCCGGCGAGACTTGGGGGGTGTCGCAACCGATTCCAGCAGATCCCGCAGTTTGGCCAGGCAGTCCGCAACATTGCGTCCTTGGTCTCGATATCTTTGGCTGGTGATGATCAGATCGCCATCCGCCGTCACACGGCGGTGATATTTGATCAGAAACCGCTCTCGTACCGCAGCAGATATGTGCGTCGATTTCTTGATCGGCCAGCGGAGCATGGCTTTGGTGTTGACTTTGTTGACGTTTTGCCCGCCCGGACCGGAACTTCGAACAAAGGAGAACTGAAACTCTCGCAGCGGAATTTTCAATCGTTGATTGACGACGAGCATGATCTCAAGACAATCTTGTGCGTATTTCTCATGTGTTGCGGCGCCAGTTGTCGCCGCACATTGTCGCAACTACCACATATGCCCGCTAGTCGGTTAAGCTATGTGGGCGGCCACAGGTGCTGGAATGCAAATCATTCAACGAGATCATGGAATTTGGCGTGAAATGCGATCGCGTAACGACGATCACCAAACGGTATTCTCGGCGATTTGCAGCCACTTTGAAATCGAACGATCTGGGAACGTTCTGGGGTCGGGCTTACTGCTGTTTTGGTTTGTCGGGTGCAACGGTTCCGCGGCGCAGCAACCCGTGATTATCGAAACGCCCTCCAATTCAACGCAATCCACGCATGCCAGTACCGAGACGCTAGAGGAGTCGCAACCTCCGGATTTGCGCACTCGCAATAGCGGTGAAGATTGGCCGTTCTTTCTTGGTCCCCGCGGAAACAGCAAATCGATTGAGAAGGGAATTCTGCGCGATTGGCAAAAGAACCCGCCAAAGATCGTTTGGAGCGTGGCGCTGGGGGAGAGCTACGGGATATGTTCCGTGAGCCGCGGCCGCTGTTTTCAGTTTGACCGCGGCGATGACAAAGCCAGATTGCGTTGCTTTGGCAGCGAGACGGGCAAACTGATATGGAGCTACGACTACGCGACGGACTACATCGATTCGTATGGATACAACGCTGGACCGCGCTGCTCGCCGGTGGTCGACGGTGATCGTGTGTATATTTATGGCGCAGCGGGAAAATTGCATTGCGTACGAGTCCGGGACGGCAAGCGAATATGGAAGGTTGACACCGCCGTGCAATTCGGCGTCGTGCAAAACTTCTTTGGCGTCGGTAGTAACCCTGTTGTTTTTGGTGATTTATTGATTGCGATGGTTGGCGGGAGCCCGCCGGATTCACAACGTTTACCTCCGGGGCAGTTGGACAGAGTCGAAGGCGATGGATCGGCGATTGTAGCCTTTGACAAATTCACCGGCGAAGTACGTTATCGCCTGAGCGATGAACTGGCCAGTTACGCTTCGCTACGGCTGGCAACAATCGAAACGCGGCCATGGGCGTTCGCATTTGCCCGCGGTGGTCTATTGGGATTCGATCCGCGCAACGGCAAGCTTGATTTTCACTTCCCATGGAGAGCCAAGCTTCTCGAAAGTGTCAACGCGAGCGTACCCGTGGTAGTTGGAAACGAGGTGCTTATTTCGGAGACGTACGGACCTGGCGCTGCCTTGCTCGCCGTCAAACCAGGAGGTCACACGGTTGTGTGGCAGGATGATGCGAGCAAACGAAGCAAAGCGATGCAAACGCATTGGAACACGGGCATACACCAGGACGGCTATTTCTACGCTTCGAGTGGCCGCCACTCGCGCCCAGCGGAGCTTCGTTGTGTCGAGTGGCGGACAGGTAATGTCATGTGGAAAGAGCCCGATTTGTTGCGTAGTTCACTTTTGTACGTCGATGGGCATTTTGTCTGCCTCAGCGAAGACGGTGTGTTGCGACTGATTCGTGTGACGCCTGATTCGTTTCAGGCCGTGTCGCAACTCGTCTTGAAACGTGGCGTACCACCAGCAAGTACCGCCGCGGCTGCAGATGATGCGGCAGGCATGCTGCTTCAGTATCCGGCTTGGGCAGCGCCGATCTTGTCACATGGGCTGCTCTACGTGCGCGGTAAGGATCAGCTTGTTTGCCTTGAGCTGATTCCCGCCAGCTGATGGCAGAATGACAAGGTCTCGCGTAGCAGCTGATCGTAATCGGCTTGTTCAAATAACGGTCCGAGCAGCTCGACTTCGTAAAAGCCGTTGTAACCATTCTCATCGAGTATGGTAACGATCTCGCGCAACGGGATAATTCCGTCGCCCAAGCGACAGCGGTTGGGCTCGCCGTGGCAGAGAAATTCACCGTCGCCCAATTGAACAAGCACAATCCGCGGCACGATCTGAGCCAATTGTTTTTCGTCAAAGCCCTGATGCGCCAAATGGTAAGTGTCGTAGACAATCTTGACTTCGCCCGCTGGGACTTCGTCGAGGATGGCAATTACCTCATCGAGATTGTTGAGAAACGTCCATTGCGTTGCACAACAAGGTTGAATCGGTTCGATCGCCAAGGTCACATCCAGATCACAGGCAACCGCCGCTAATTCATTAATGGCGTTGACCGCGAGGCGGCGCGCATGATTGTGTGTATGGCCAGCGCGAGGTCCCGTGTAAACGATGAGGCACTCGGCGCGCATCGCCGCGGCAAGTTTGAGGGCGTTGATACCGTCCTCGACCGCTTCGCGATACGAGTGAACACCGCTGCCGGTAAAGCCGCCGGCCCACATCAGGCTGGAAACCGTCAAACCGGATTCGCAAAGCCGGTCGATGCCAGCTTCGGTCCCAAAATCATCTAGCTTTTGACGCCAGACGCCTATTCCCGAGATATCGCGTAAGTCCGCATATTTCTGAATGTCTTGATCAAAAGTCCATCGAAACGTCGTCAACTCGCTGATCGACAAAC
>CBDUAB010000147.1:0-7173 GCA_965365045.1 uncultured Planctomycetales bacterium | reverse complement strand
GGTATCATGACTCCCATTAAGAAAACCGGAACTAAACACAGGGGACTTGCACCCCACAACAACACGCCCATGCTGGGCGTACATGAACCGAAGTCGCGGAACCGGGCGGCTTTGAAATGGAAAATCAACTCCCGCGACTCGGTTATCGCGGACGTTTCCCACTTAAATTAAATGCCCATACCTGACGCCAATCGAGCGGTCGCCACGGACGAGAAGGTCCGCGACTACCTGCTGAACCTTGGCCACCCAGATGGTGGCTCCAAGGCGGTTTGGTTTCACTCGCTGGGCTATGCCCGCGACGATTGGCACTACCTTTCCGCCGATTTGCTCGCGATCGCAAGGGACTGCGACAGCTTCGATACCGAATCCACCCGCTTTGGTGTAAAATACAAAGCTTCGGGGGTGATTGGGCATCCTGACCATCGCCCCGGCTCGGTCCTTACTGTGTGGATCGTCGAGGACGACGACCCACCACGATTGGTCACAGCATACCCGGACGACAAATGATGATTGCCGAACACTCGCTCGTTGTACTCGACTCTGATCCGACCCATGACAAACTGACCCGTGGTGATGTCGGTACGGTCGTTCATGTTTACAAGGACGGCAAAGGCTACGAGGTCGAATTTGTCGATGGTGGTGGGCAAACCGTGGCTTTGGTCACCGTCGGGGCCAACGATGTTCGCCCGATCAAGGCTGGGGAGTTGCTCCACACTCGAACAACAGCGTAAGGGATAATAAGGCTTTGACTTCGCGGGGAACGAGCCGAAGGTCAAGGCCTTTGTTCAAGAAGGCCGGTTGTGGCTTGGGCGAGACTTGCTGCTTGGGAAACGCTTCTCGGTTTCCGCTCAGTCGCCGGTTGAGAATGCCAGGAGGCTCACCTTTAGTTCCTTGGGACGCCCTGGCAAGCGAACACAACACCGGCACCAGCAATGAATTGGGCCGATATCTTGTCCGTTTTGATCGGTTCTGGGTCGTCCCGGGTAGAGCGTCTCCACTGGCCTCCCCGCGGACGTGTTTTTCTGGTCCGTCGTGTTGATGTTTGGAGTGAACATCTATCCGCTGTCCAAATAGTCCACACTGTGCTCGATCAGCACGCGACAGTTAACGTTCACCACCGCGACGATTCGCATCACGCTCCCGCAACTCACACAACGAACGGGCATCGCCGCCGCCAGAAAAACCTGCCACCAACGATGAAATCAACGAGGCTTTTCACGAGCCGTTTCGGCTTCCGCCAAATCAACGCGCGGTCTTCCGCTCGACCTGTCTATCTCTCGTGAAAATGCGGCTTATGACTCGTCACCCGCACGTAGCCACGGACGGATCGTCGGCTCGTAAACAAACAACTCGTCGTCACCGAAGTACAACGCGATTTCGCGTTGCGCCGATTCCGGCCCGTCCGACGCGTGGACCAGGTTCATTTGCCGACTGCTACTGAAATCGCCGCGAATGGTGCCGGCCGCAGCTTGGAGACCGCTGGTTGCGCCCAGCATGTCGCGAACGACGCGGATCGCCTCCAGACCTTCGATGACCATCGCCACAATGGGTGAACCCGTGATGAACTCTTCGAGTCCCGGATAGAAAGGCTTGTTAACATGCTCGGCATAGTGTTTCTGGGCCAAAGCCGGCGTCACTTGCAACATTTTCAAGGCGATAAGGTTAAGCCCTTTGTCCTCAAACCGCGTCAAAACGCGTCCCATTAGCCGGCGTTGTACGCAATCGGGTTTGAGCAATACGAACGTGCGTTCCATGAGTGCTGTACCTGCGTAATTTAATCTTCAGACCACGAGCTGGATGGGTTTTCGCTACGATTTCAAACAGTCGGCACGAGTGTGAAACGACACGCATCGTGCATCGTAACGCAACCTGAGCTGTTTCAAAACACGAATCTACTGCCACAGAGAGTTAATCGGCGATTGAACATCTCTTGGCGGCCAAGGCGACGGAGTAGGCCGTGAAGTAGATCGACTTCGAATTGGTTCACTGGGCAGTGGCGGGACCTCGATGCCAATATCTTCAATACGACTTGGTCCTTCGCTGACGATGCCTGACGGCGAACCGTGGGCCGACAATGGAGTTTGTGGGCCAACGCCCGTATGACGAAACACCCGATCGTCAGTTGCCGGGTAAAACATGGTGGTACCCGCGTTCCTCACGTCGAATGCTGGCTGGGCGTATGTGAAGCCAATTGGTGTGCCGCCATTGGTGACAGACTCGTAATAAGCCCTATGCATGCAATGACATGGCCTGGCATGGTAACCGTCGGACCAACCTACCCCAAATTGGCGGGTAATCGATCGAAGGGAAACTGGCTCAAACCCATGCGCGGCAAGAGATGGCGTCAATAGCACGCCCATTAGCAAAGCCCAAGCAGTTGTTCGCCAATATCGCATTTCAGAATTGCATCCTATGTAAGCGAATTGCGGTCAATTGGGCATGGCCTTAACGCAGCTTCCGTCTGAGTCATCGGTTTTCTAGGGCGGGATGGCCACCAATCGCACGATTCGATGCGATTCTGCCAATTGCGGAAGACCGTCGGCTCACCACGATTATGCCAGTATGTGGGTCCCACGCGCCGAGCGAGACTTGGTCGGCGTCAATACGTGGAAACACGAGCCGTAAGAAATCTGAGTTAAGCCGAATGCAGCTCAGGGATATTGGCCAAAGGGCCCGCGGCAACCATTGCATTCTCGTGGAAAGGAAACTTTGACGCGAGGCGGGCAATGTCATCCACGGTCACGGCTTGGTAGTTACTTACCGCCTCAGCAACCGTGCGGTATTCTCCCCGTTGCAGCCAGTTGTTTCCCACCGAAAAGAGCCGGCTCATTGGCCGCTCCGATCGGCGAACGATCTGTGAGCAAACTTTACTTTTGGCCAGTTGCAATTCGTCTTCCGTGACGCCGCTGTCGCCGATCTGCAACTGAAGTTGGTGTAATACTTCTAAATTATCGGCGGTCGCGTCAGGGTCGCAGCTCAAAAAAGTCATT
Organism: uncultured Planctomycetales bacterium; assembly: GCA_965365045.1. Classification (GTDB taxonomy): domain Bacteria; phylum Planctomycetota; class Planctomycetia; order Pirellulales; family Pirellulaceae; genus CBDUAB01. Next base: position 4,183 of record CBDUAB010000147.1, on the reverse strand, counting down.
GTAATACCGCAGTCCTGAAACTCATATGTGCAGGTAGCAGCATATTCCGCGAGGCCTCTGTCGATTAGCGCCCAATACAAACGGCTTCCCGTATCATCGCCGAACATCGCCGCCAACAACCGTTGTGCAAATCGGTCAGCGTCCGTGGCAGACGGCGCGCCCGAGATTTGAACGACATATTGCTGCGCGACGTTGTCACGGTGAATCACGTGCGCGGTGGCATTCGGCGCGGGCGGTTGCATCACGCGCTGCGTGGCAAATGGTTCCCAACTACCACAGCATTCATTGGCGTCGTGAACTAGCTGCTTGAATTCAACATTGCCCGCTGCGGCTAAAACGATGTTCTCGGGACTGTAGCGCCGCTGGAAATAGTCACGCATCTGTTTCGCGGTCAGTGCCGTAACGGAATCCACCGTGCCCAAAACGTTGTGGCCAAGCGGGTGCTGGCCGAAATAATCAGCCATGCACTTTTCGTGCGCGCCGAAAGGAGGCTGGTCATCATATTTGAGAATTTCTTCGATGATAACCTTTTTTTCCGTTTCGAAATCCTCCTCACGCAATGAAGGTCGCAGGATATCCGCGATGAGGTCAACGACATGAGTTTGATATTCGGGGACCACGGCGGCATAGTAGACAGTATGTTCTTCACTCGTAAAGGCATTCGAATGAGAGCCGATCTCGTCTAGCTCTCGATTCACATCCGCTGCGGAACGATTGGGCGTTCCCTTAAAGACCATGTGTTCCAGGAAGTGACTGACACCAAAAACGGACGATTGTTCGTCGCGCGCTCCGGTATTCACAAAGAAACCAATGGCAGTCGAATATGCCTGCGGATTGCATTCAGCAATTATCCTTAGGCCGTTGTCGAGAGTATGATCACGAAACTGCAACGGGAGCCTCCAACGCGTTAACGCCCAAAGTGGCAATCATGAAATCTGCCGGTGGGTTCTCATGCAAGAACTTGTTGATCGTCTCGCATGTCAGGTCATTGATACACTGATCTATTTCGTCCATGGTGCGGACGCGGCCCAGATGATACCAGTCTCCCGCCATCGCACCACACCGTGCGGGGCTGGATTCCTGCTGCATGATCAACGCACTTTTGATACGCGCCTTCAGGCGGTTTAACTCGCGCTGGTCGATGCCTTGCGCCAGTTTGGTCACTTCGAGCAGCATGACCTCCAGCGTTTCTTGGGCGCGATCGGTACTTGTGCCTGCGTAGCAAAAGACGCGAGCATCGTCGAGCAGTGAATGGTAGCTGGCGTAAACCGTATAGCACAAACCTCGGCGCTCCCGCACCTCAGTAAAGAGGCGAGAACTCATACCTCCACTCAAAACGCCAACAGCGCCTCGTGACTGAAAATAGTTCGGATCCCGGTACGGTACTGTCGGATACGCAAAGCCGATTTGCATTTGGCTCGAATCGTGATCAATGTGTTGGTATCGTTGGAATTGATGTGTCGATGATATTGGGTCTTGAGGCTTGTCACCCCAATCGCTCCATAGCCGATCGACATGTTCTACAAGCTCGTCCCAGTTGATTTTTCCCGCGACACTCAGAATTGCACCTCGGGGTGTGTAATTCTGTTCGAAAAACTGCTCGATGTCGGCGCGCGTGATGCTCTCGATTCCCGTGCGATCGCCGAAACTGCTCCGCCCCCAAGGATCGGGATAAGATTGTCCGTAGAGCGCCTGCATCAGCTTTTGAGCAAGATCATCTTCGAGCGATTGCAGCTCTTGCAGGCAGACCAGGCGGCCTTCGTCAAGCTGCTCCGGTGGTAGCAACGGACTCAGCGCGAGGTCCGCGTAGATTTCGAGGACGCGCGGAAGATTCTCGGCCAACATCGCCGCGCCAAAACTCGTATGGACCTGTGAAACGGAAGCACTTCGATCAGCACCCAAACGGTCCAAGTCCTCGACGAATTGGCGGTTGTCGCGCGGACCACAACCACGCTGGACCATCTCGCAGGTGAAATTCGCCAGTCCCAATTGTTGCTGGGGGTCGTGGCTACAACCGGCAGGCAGCACCAGTGTGAATGCCGCCGATTCGACCCAATCCATCGATTCGGCAACCAGAGTCAGGCCGTTTGGAAATAAATGTGACCGGATTTCTTGGGTCACGTGACGTACCTCATCATGGGTATTGGTGATGACTCGTAGCTGTGGTTCGATGCGGCGTAGCTGGCCATCGTATCAGGTGTACGCGATTTCGACCGCCTTGTACACGGTTTTTACGTGCCGAAATCCGATGCGACGGTAGAGTCGTACGGCGCCCGAATTCTGCGCCGTAACTTCCAGATAGACCCTGTTAATCCCTGCCGTTTGAAAACCACACAGTGCTTTGGCAACAAGCGCCTTGCCGATCCCTCGATTGCGATGTTCCGGAGTCGTGCCCACGTTTTGGATGCTACCAACAGATCGACCCGTTTGGATTCCTTGAATTGTTCCGCAATAGTCGACCTCACGCGTCTGAGGACATTCATACCGAACTAGCCATGTCGTTGAGGGCAAAAAACCATCACGCTGGCTTATTTCCCGCATTAACTGACGGCAACCATCAAATTCACCCAGGCACGAAAAAACGCCCGAATCAATCTCACAGCGAAAGCTTCGATATTTCACATCCCCGTGGATATCAACCAACGGTGGATCCCAGGGAACGAACCGGTACCCAGCTGGCAATGACGGCGGTGCTGGTAGGCATCGCCGTAGATCATGTTCCATCCGGTAACGTTTAAAGTAGCTAAATCCCATGGCTTTCCGTCGAGTAGACCGATGACACCGGAATCTTTGTTGAATATACCGCTGTGGAAGGGGAACGGTCAATCATCTTTCCCGGCATCATGTTTTTCGCAAGTATACCACCCGACTAGAGATACGAGTTTGGATTACGCTGGGTTCATGCCCGTCGCAAAGGGAATCACCCGCAAATCTTGCGGCAGCAGCTCAGATTCGTGGGCTATCAGCCGCCAAGTATATGCATGTTGGCCGAACTTCTGCCGATAGCAGGAGTAGCAGAATCTCGTTTCCTACTTGGTTCGGCGTGGCTTTGCCCATGATTCGTGCAATAGCCGTGGCCGACTGGGGCAGAAGTTTCGAACGGATTATGAAACCAAATCTCTTGCCTTGTTTCGGCAGCTTACTGCTTGTGATTCTTATGACCGCATTTGCCTACGGCGATTGCCGCTGCCCAACGGGTCAAGCATGCAACTGTTCGCTCGGCCGGTGTGCCCCAACACTGTTTCAATGGTGGGGCCAGTCGCCAGAGCAGGGCGGTTCGCCATTTGATGAACCCCTCGTAACCGATCGACCAGATTTTACCGAGGCGTCGTCGACCGTTGGCCGCGGCGTCGTCCAGCTTGAGATGGGGTACACGTATAGCGAAGACGACGATGGTGTTACGCAGGTGAAGGGACAGGCTTACCCGCAGAGTTTGTTGCGTGTTGGGTTGTTCGCCGATTGGTTCGAGTTTCGCATAGGTGCCACCGCGCTCGAAGAAACGGTACGCACCGCCGGAGTGCGCGATGTGGCGACCGGTTCGTCTGATTTGTACCTAGGGATAAAGCTCGCTCTAACCGAGCAATGTGGTCTGCTCCCAGAAATGGCCCTCCTGCCGCAAATGTTCGTACCGACTGGCAGCGATGCCTTTACAAGTGACGAAGTTTTGCCGGGCTTGAATTGGCTTTACGCCTGGGATGTCAGTGATCGGTTGTCGCTGGCCGGCAGCACGCAAGCCAATCGGGTAGTTGATTCGTTGGGGAACGCGTACACCGAATTGGCGCAGTCAGTGGCTGCCGGCGTTTCCTTGACCGAACGCATCGGTACCTACGGAGAATGGTTTGTTTTCGTACCGCACAGCGCCACGAGCGCTGAATCGCAGACGGAACATTATTTCGATGGCGGCGTGACGTTCTTGATGAATGACAACCTGCAGTTTGACGTCCTTGCCGGCTTGGGGCTCAATTCGGCCGCCGTCGATTTCTTTGCCGGTGGCGGCATTGTGATGCGATTCTAAACCAGTGAGGAAATGGATGGACGCCGTCCTGGGTGCATCAACGGACAATATATGAGCTTGGCAGCACCCAATCATTTTAAACCATGTTTGTCAGACGCAAGTCCGACAGACTGCTAGCACGGCACTTCAGAAATTACGAGACCGTCTGGAGAAGTAGGCTATCTGTGA
>CBDUAB010000146.1:0-7193 GCA_965365045.1 uncultured Planctomycetales bacterium | reverse complement strand
TTTTACCAAACCTGTCGACGACATGGGGCCCCACAATCCGCCATCGCATCCGGAACTGCTGGATTACCTGGCAGGCCAATTTCGTGAGAATAGTTTTGATTTCAAACGACTGATACAGTGGATCGTGTTGAGCCGGCCTTACGGACTCACAAGTCAAACGGCCAAGGCCAACCGGTCGGACGATCCGCTGCTGGGTGAATCGCCCAAATTTAGTCATTTCTACTTGCGGCAAATGCGTGCCGAAGAACTCTATGAGTCGCTTTTGGTGGCGACGCAAGCGGATCGTACGCACGGCAACTACGCGGAGCGTGAGCGCGCTCGCGGTAATTGGCTGAGGCAGTTTTCTCGCGCCTTTGGAACGGATGAAGGGGACGAAACGACCACATTCAACGGCACCATTCCGCAAGCCTTGATGATGTTCAACGGTGAACTAATTCGCCGCGCGACCGCGTTGGATTCAGGTGGTTTCTTGGCGCAGGTCGCTGATAGCCAGTCGCGGCCAACTCAGCAGATTGAGCATCTGTTCCTGGCCTCGCTGGCACGCAAACCGACGAAAACGGAACTACAGGCCTTCAATCGTTTGTTGCTGGCTCGTGGCGTCGACAGCGCCCAAACGCGAGCAGAGGCCCAATCGCAAGCAGGGTCGCAAACGCAAGCAGGTCCCTACCGTGGCAAGCGACCAAAGAAGCCGTGGAAAAACCAAAAACAAAAGGTTGTGGATCCCAGGAGAGCCGCATTGCAAGATATCTGGTGGGCCGTATTGAACAGCAACGAATTCATTTTGAATCACTGATTCCCGTGAGGACTTCGATCAACTTGGTTTGACGTGCAACGTAGGACAGGATTTCATCCTGTCACGGACAGGTTAAAACCTGTCCTACCTGTCAATCGAAGGTGGATAAGGTACCAGACCGCAAGAGGAATTCGGATATGCAACACATCGTTCCCGCGGGTATGTCGCGACGCCATTTCATGAGGCATTTGGCCGGAGCGAGCGCGCTTACCATTCCCGCCATCACACTTACCAACAGCATTCGGGCGCAGGCGGATGTGTTGAAGCGCAATCGCAAGGCGGCAATCATGCTCTGGATGGGTGGCGGCCCTTCGACGATCGACCTATGGGACCTCAAACCCGGTGCAGCCACGGGAGGACCTTTCCAACCAATCAGGACGTCGGGCGACATGCAGATTTGCGAGCATCTGCCGCTAATGGCGGAGCAGATGCACCATCTGTCGGTCGTGCGTTCGATGAGCACGCGCGAAGCAGATCATGGGCGCGGTCGTTATTACATGCACACCGGTTACGTTCCCAATCCAAACGTCACGCATCCGGGGTACGGCTCCTTGGTGGCCCATGAGTTGATTGAACAACGGCCTGAGTTGGAGATCCCTCCGTTTGTCGCTGTTGGCGGCGGCAGCGTGGGGCCAGGTTTCTTGGGCATGTCGTGGGCCCCATTTGTCGTGAATTCCAACGGCGATGTGCGTAACCTCCAAATGGGATTGGATCGAGAACGAACGATGCAGCGCATGGCGACGTTGAATCTGTTGGAAACGGGTTTCATCAAGCAACGTCGTGGCGCGGCCGCTGTAGATCACAGCAAAATACTCGACAAGACGCTCAGCTTGATGACAAGCGACCAAATGAAGGCGTTTAACGCCAATCAAGAGCCAGAGAGCATGCGCCGGCGGTATGGCAATTCAGGCTTCGGTCGGGGCTGTCTGATGGCACGCCGTCTCGTGGAGGCAGGAGTTCCGTTCGTCGAAGTCGACTTGGGCGGATGGGACAACCACAACAATATCTTCCCGACTTTGCGTGACAATAAACTGCCTGTCATGGATCAGGCCTTTAGTGCATTGGTCTCGGATCTCGAACAACGGGGCATGCTGCAAGATACGGCGCTTATTTGGATGGGTGAATTCGGCCGCACACCCCGCATCAACGGTAACACGGGCCGCGATCATTGGGCACGGGCGTGGAGTGTCGTGGTCGGCGGTGCTGGCTTCCAGGGCGGCATTACAATTGGTGAAACAAACGAAGATGGCACGCGTGTTCTCACCGAACCGTACACTTCGCAAGACCTGATGGCATCGGTCTGTCAGGCGTTAGGGATTTCTCTCGAGCGCACGTTCACCAGCCGCAGCGGACGTCCCATGAAGATTGCCAATAGCGGCAAGGTCATCCGCGAATTGTTCGCCTAACACTTCCGCGTTGGGCTACCGTTGATTCGGCAATTACCGCGACGAAAGGACGCTGGCGCAACGGGCTAGCGTTGCCCTGACAGCAACTGCCGGAGTTATGATCTAGGCCACGCGCACACGGCTGGAACGCCCCGTTTGCCTGATATTCCCTGCCAACTGAGATTGTTCAGTTTTACGGCGATTGCTATAAGCTCGCCAGGCTGTGAATCGGGTTTCGCAGTTCATGCAACGAAGCAATCCGTAGAGATGCTCTGTAATGCGAAGTTGTTTACGTGCGATCGTTTCGGCTTGTGTCTCACTGTGTGCGCCAATCGCACTTGGGCAGATCGAACTATTGCCACCCACGAGCGAATATGACGTGCCGCCGGCACAAGCGATGCCGCTTCCTGCCGACGGCGGATACGTTCCGCAAGTTGGTCAGCCGATCACGCCTGACGCCGTACAAATATTGTCGGATGCAGTGGCTGGCGAGCCGGAAATCGGGCCGGCTTGGTACAATCCCGCCGGTTGGATCGGGCCCTATTGGGACGGGTCCGTCGAATTAGGGTTGAGTGGTTCGCAGGGGAACACCAATACGAACAGTCTCCGTACGGGATTTGATCTGACGCGAGAAACTCCGCGCACAAAATGGGGGGTTGATTTGGTTTACGCCAAGAACGAATCCAACGACGTTGAAACGCAGCACAGCGCGTTGTTCAATTCGAATTGGGATTACAAATTGGCAAATCCGCGTTGGACGGCTTATTCCAAACTTGGCCTTGAGTACGACGAATTTCGAGCTTTTGATCTACGCTCGTCACTTAATGGTGGTCTTGGGTACCACTTCATCATGGTGCCGAAAACGAAGCTTCGTAGCCGTCTTGGTACTGGTGCGTCGCGGGAGATTGGCGGCGTTGACGACGACTGGAAGCCCGAAGCTGATCTGGGAGTCGACTTTGAGCACAAGATCTCCGATCGGCAACGTCTCAAGTTTACGACGGACTACTATCCGACGTGGAAGGACTCCTCGGATTATCGTCTGGTTACGGATGCTTCGTGGGAGTTCATGTTGGACGCCGCGAACAACCTGAGTCTCAAGGTGAGCGTCATTGACCGCTACGACAGCACGCCCGACGGTGCCGAGCGCAACGACGTCGATTACGCCGTCTTATTGTTGTGGGCGCTCTAGCTGATTAGTCACGCCTTGTTGGAGCTGGACACTTCGTCGCGTGTGTCGTCGCGTGAGCGTTTGTTCAGATACAGTTTGATCGGCACCTCGCCGAAGCTCAGCTGATCGCGGAATACGCCCAAGAGGTATCGGCGATACGTCGGACTAAAACCCTTGGGTTGATTGCAAACCATGACGATCGTCGGCGGTTGCGTGCCGACTTGGGTTGCGTAGTAAATCTTGGGGCGGCGATTGCGAAATTGTGGAGGCGGATTGAGTTCCAGCGCGCTGCGCACGAGGCTATTGAGTTGGCCGGTGGGGATCCGCTCTCGCGATTGTTTAAAGAGCATCTGCGCGTGATTCACCATCGTCTTTATGTTTTTGCCTGTTTGGCCGGTAATGAAGGCGATTGGCACATGCCACATCGTACGGAATGTATCGCGAAGGTATTGCACCCATTTTTCGGTCGGTAATTGGCCGTGCATGAGGTCCCACTTATTGACGACGAATATACAAGGTTTGTATTGTTCCGCCACGTAGCCACAAAGCTGTTTGTCAACTTTTCCAATCCGTTGTGAAGCGTCGAAAAAGATCAACACGACATCAGCACGGCGAATACTGCGTTGGGCGCGGCGGGCGCCATAAAAGTCAATGTCGCTGCGCACGCTGACCGTACGGCGCATTCCAGGAGTGTCGATTGCGGTGAACGACTTGCCGTCCAATTCAAACCGGACGTCAACACTATCGCGCGTCGTACCAGGCACTTCGCTGACAATCATCCGCTCCGTATTGACGAGTGAATTGACAAAGGTGCTCTTGCCCACGTTTCGGCGGCCTACGATGGCGACCTTCATCGCAGGCTCTTCGACAGCCTCCATGGTTGTCGGTTTCGGTAACCGCGACACGATCATTTCCAATAGCATGTCGCGATTCCGATTGGCTTTCGTGCTTACCGGCACCAGTTTGCCGCGTCCTAGTTTGTAGAATTGATCGGCTTCGGCATCTTGCGTCGGTCCATCGGCTTTATTGGCCACGCACAACATCGGTTTGTCGATGTAACGCAGGCGTCTGGCGACTTCTTCGTCGAGTGGCAGGATCCCCGTTTTCGTGTCCACGACGAACAGAATAACATCGGCGCTGTCGATGCCAGCCGTTATTTGTTCCTCGACCTCGCGCGTCAGGTCATCGCTGTCGGTGATTCCGATGCCGCCCGTGTCGACGATCTCAAAGTAACGATCATCGACATCCATTAGGTAGGTTATGCGGTCCCGGGTAACACCGGCGACGTCATCCACGATCGCTATACGTTTGCGCGCCAGCCAGTTAAAAATGCTGGACTTGCCAACGTTTGGGCGTCCGACAATTACGACCTGAGGGGTTTTCATACCGGTTCGTTCCTGCTATCAGGTAATCTTAAGGAATCCAGCAGCAGATCTCTGCTGCTTTATCCCGTAGCGGAGAGTGTGCCCTGAAGCGGACAAGACTGAGTTATGTGTTCCGTTGCCAGCATCCAGAATAGTAGACCACTCCCGGAAATGACAGGCGTTTATTAAAAATGAGGGACGTAAACGGGAATGCCTAATGTCTAAGGCGTTAGTCATTAGTCATTTAAAGCACGTTTTCGAGAAGCGTGAGCGGTAATTCACCACTCCGCGAAAATTGCCGCATAATTGCGAACGCGAGAAGCAATGAACGACGCCAACCCCAATTGGACACGCCATTTGATACGTCAACAGTTGGAAGACTTACGTCGTGCCGGTGTTCGTCAGCTCCCACGCGCGCGGCCGGCAACCGTTGCGCGGACCGCCGAAGTCGCCGGTGCGCAATCAACTTCGGCCGCGCAGCCGGCGGCCCGATCGAAACCCGAGTCGCTCGTCGAGACTCCCCACAACAGTGAGCCGGATGCGATGTCATCTGACAGAATCGAGTTGGCAAAACAATCCACCGAGCTCGTAACAGCACGGGCCGAACGTGACAAACAACTCCAACTTGTCAACGAACAGGTCAAACGATGCCAACGCTGTGATGAACTGTGTTCGACGCGGACGCAGACCGTGTTTGGCGTGGGAAACTCAACTGCCAGGCTTTGCTTCTTGGGCGAAGCCCCGGGGGCCGACGAAGATCGTCAGGGCGAGCCGTTTGTAGGCAGGGCAGGACAGTTGCTGAATAAAATCATCGAAGCGTGCACGTTGCGCCGTGAGGACGTTTACATTTTGAACACTCTCAAGTGTCGACCGCCAGGCAATCGTAACCCGTTGCCGGAGGAAGCCGCCAATTGCGCGGAGTATTTCTTGCAGCAGATCGACATTATTCAGCCGGAGTTCATATGCTGCTTGGGTGCGGTGGCCGCCTCAAATTTGCTCGATACCAAGGAGTCGATTGGTCGTTTACGAGGACGATTCCATACGTGGCGTGGAATTCAGGTTTTAGCCACGTACCATCCGGCGTACCTACTGCGTAATCCGTCCGCCAAGGCCGAAGTCTGGAAAGACATGCAGTTCTTGATGGCAGCCATGGGGATTGAGATTCCTTAGACATTAGTCATTCGCAACACGTGTCGTATAATCGCGCACGGTCACTTAGACGGGTTGTCAGCCGTGTTAAACAGCTTTTTCAGCGCCGCCCTGAGCTGGGACGTGCGGACGGGCATTGTCAGCGCGACACGATGCCGAGCAACGCGAACTTGCTCGAGCAATTCTGTTTGACCTTTGCCCAGCAACAGAATCGCGGCGACTTTCTCCGTGGCTTTGGTTTTGCCAAGACGGTTCGAGAGAGCGATTCCGTCCGAGCCAATATCGCGAGTGGAAATGATTACGCAATCGGCGCATTCCGGATCGTCCACGAAACGACGAAATGCCCGGTTTGGGTCGCTCAGTACAAGAATTCGATAGCCGTATTTCTTCAGCGCTTTGCGCATTGCGTTTTGAAACGATGTGTTGGTGTCCACCAACATGATCTTTCGGCCTTGGCCTTCGGCTTCAGTGCCCTTCGACTCAGTGCCCTTCGACTCAGTGCCCTTCGACTCAGTGCCCTTCGACTTCGGGCGATCTGCCTCGCCGTTAGACTCATCCTGATTGAATTCCAGGCTTTTGATCGTCTTTCGTAAGTCAACCAGCAAGTCAACTTGCCGGCTATAACGTTCATCGGGATTGTACTTCATTGCTCTCTGAACCACGGCTTCCACGGTCGCGGGAATGTCCGGCAGTAAATCACGAATCGGCGTGTAATCGCGAAAACGTCCAACGCTCAGACGTTGCATGCGGTCGCGGGTCTCTGATAGCGGTGGTTGCCCGCTCAGCATGTGGTAGTACATGCAGCCAGCGAAATAGATATCACTGCGACGATCGTCCTTCTTTACGTGCGTCGCTCGTTCCAAGCCGGCATAGTCGATCGCCCGTGGATTCTTCGTGTCGTCGGAATCGTTCGCCGCCAAACCGAAATCAACAAGCTGAGGTCGCCCGTCCGCGGAGATCAGCACGTTGGAAAGTTTCAGATCGCGATGCGTGATTCCTTTCTCCGCGGCGTGCGCCAATCCCGAAATAATGCCCGTAAAAAGCTCCGTCGCTTCCAGTGGTTCGAGTTTCTTACGAATCCGCACAAAATCACGCAGGCTTTGTCCCTCGACGAACTCCATGACCAGATAAAACGTGCGCTTGTATGATTGAACTTCATAGATAGGGACGATGTTGGGATGACGAAGAGTCGATCCCATTTTACCTTCTCGCAGAAACTGGTCGGTCTCTTCGCGTTTTTCCGAGAATCGCTTACGCAGAACCTTGATCGCCACCACTCGTCCGTCATCTTTGTGGCAGGCGCGGTAAACGCGCGAAAAAGTACCCGTGCCGAC
>CBDUAB010000145.1:0-7197 GCA_965365045.1 uncultured Planctomycetales bacterium | reverse complement strand
CCCCCGACTGGCTGTCCTATGAGAGTTTACGTACCTTTATGCAGAAACACCCATTACTGGATTACTGGCCGACCAGAACGTCGCTCGCTTCTGAGCAAAGTTTCCGTGCTTCGTCTTGCGTCGAGGCTTCGGCAATCACGCGCACGATGGGCTCGGTGTTGCTGGCGCGTACCAAGAGCCATTTGTCGTCCCAATCGAGTCGCAAGCCATCCATGTCGTCGGCTTTCGCCTCGGGAAAACGGGATTTGAGATTTTCAGTTGCCGCATCAAATCGCGCCCGATTCAAACTGATCTTGGTCTTACAGATCTCGTACGACGGAAGTTCCGCGACTAATTCACTGAGCCGCTTACCACGACTGGCCATGGCGTCCAGCACCAAAGCCATGCCGACGAAGCTGTCGCGCACGAAACCGACGCGTGGATCAATCGGACCGCCGTTCCCTTCGCCGCCGAATACCGCATCGCACTTCTGCATCATTGACGTCACGTTGGCTTCACCAACCTTCGAGCGATAAAACGGAACTCCCTGTCGCCGAGCGATGTCACCGGACATACGGCTCGACGAACAATTCGTCACAACGGGGCCTTGCCGCGATTGCAATACATGTTTGAGGCAGATCGCCACGGTGTACTCTTCACCAATGTAACGACCTTGCTCGTCGACCAACGCCAAACGATCGCCGTCGGGATCTTGACAAAATCCAACGGCGGCCTCCAAGTCACGGACGCGTTGGCAGACTTCCTCTAGATTCTCAGCGATTGGCTCCGGTGGGTGCGCGAACTTGCCGTTGGGCGTACCACCGTCAATCGTCATTTCACAACCGAGTGTCTGCAGCAGCTTTCTACCAAGGATGCTACCGGCGCCGTGATTCGAGTCCAGCAACACCCGATATTCATTCGCACGTATGCGGTGAGCGCTGATCGTTTCCAGAATCCGCCGCAAATGCTCCTCAGTTGTGTCCTTGATTTCTTGCTCGGTACCGAGTTCATCGTGGCCCACCCAAGCGAACTCGCCTTCGTGGAACCGCTGGAGGACTTCTTCACCGACACCAGCGGTAATCACGCGGCCATCGGGACCAAAAAGCTTGATGCCATTGTATTCCGCTGTATTATGGCTCGCCGAAATCTGAACTCCGCCCGCCGCCTTAAGATTGCGGACCAGCACCCCAGTTGTCGGTGTCGCAGCGATGTTCCCATCGAGCACTTTGCGGCCTAGCGCCGTAACCGTACCTCGGGCGATGGCCGCCAACATCGAGCCGGAATTGCGTCCATCACGTGTTACGACGATCGGGCCCGGTCGTAATCCCGCGGCAAACGCGGCTATATAGCGGACGACGACCTCCGGATGGAGGCTGCCGCCCACGACACCGCGTAAACCAGAGACGCTAACTATAAGTGAGCTCACTTCTGATCTTTCCGTGAGAATTCTGTCCGCCTGGTGACAGCTATCAATCGTTGTCAGTACCATATTCATATCCATCCATGAGAATCGGTGTGTCCATTCGACGGTGCCGGTCCGTCCTTCGTTGAAACAACGATCAGGTAATGTCTACAATTATGCCATTTATGGCGTTTTAGATAAAACCGAGTTTATTCGACAGGTGAATAGAAAGGTATTTTCAATGCCCAAGGAAGTGGAGGCTCTGAATTTGACGCAAGCAGTCGCGGCTCTCGATTCACCAACGGGGGTGAAAAACCTATCCGCGGAGGCTCGTGAAAACGTGCGACGTTGGCTGACCGAGGATCGCTACGCCGAATTTGCCCCCCAAGTTGCGGAACACATCGCGGCAGGCCGCTGGCAAGCCTTGGACGACGCATTTTGGACGGTCATCCCGTTCGGAACGGGAGGTCGTCGCGGTCGAATGTACCCGATTGGCTGCAATGCTATCAATGTGCGTACGATCGGCGAAAGCGCCCGTGGACTGGCGGAATACGTGAAAGAGCAGACTGCTTCCGCAAATCTGTCCTGTGCCATCGCATATGACACCAGGCATAAATCCAGTGACTTTGCTCGTTTATGCGCGGAAATCATGGTGGCCGCGGGATTCCAAGTCTTCTTTCTCGGCGAGTATCGCAGTACACCAGAGCTTTCATATCTGGTGCGTTACAAGCAATGTTCGTGCGGCATCATGGTGACGGCAAGCCACAATCCGCCCAGCGACAACGCCGTCAAGTGCTACTGGTCAACCGGGGGCCAAATCCTACCGCCTCACGATCAGGGCGTCATCGACAACGTAATGCAAGTTGAGGATATCCCGCGCGCCGAATTCGACACGGCGGTCAGCGAAGGAAATATCGTGATTTGCCAAGACGAAGTCGACGCGGCCTTTATCAATACCGTCGTGGCAGAACGATTCGACGGCCCACGGGACTTGCGCATCATTTACTCGCCCCTTCATGGCGTCGGTCTCACGGCAGTCGAACCCGTCTTGAAGGCCGACGGATTTACCGATGTCGAAATCTACGAACCGCATGCCAGTCCTGATGGCGACTTTCCGAACGTGCCAAACCACGTGGCGAACCCCGAGAACTCCGAGGTCTTTAGCGACATCATTACGTATGCCCGCGACGTGGAGGCGGACATAATCCTGGCCACCGATCCCGACTGCGACCGACTGGGGTGCGCTGCCCCGCTGGCGACGGATTCGAGCGGCACGTGGGCAACCTTCAGCGGCAATCAGATCGGCGCTTTGTTGGCGGACTTTGTGCTCGATAAACGCCGGCAGAACGGCAGCATTTCCGCCGAACATTTTGTCGTCAAAACCCTCGTCACCACCGAAATGGTCAAACACATCGCGGACTCGTACGGTGTCCGCACGATCGGTAAATTGTTGGTTGGGTTTAAGTGGATCGGCGGCGCGATCGACGAATTTGGTCCCGAAAAATTCGTCTTCGGGACCGAAGAATCCCACGGTTATCTCGTCGGACACTACGCACGCGATAAAGATGCGGCCGTAGCGGCAATGCTGATGTCGGAATTGGCGGCCCAAGTCAAGGCGGACGGCCAAACGCTGCACGAAAAGCTCGACGCATTGTATTGGCAACATGGATACCACGCTGAACGAACTTTGAATCTCAAGATGACCGGCTTCGAAGGCATGGCAAGGATGAAAGCGTTGATGGCCACATTCCGCGCTGAGCCGCCACTCAAACTTGCCGGACTAGACATCGTCCGCGTGCGCGACTATCAGCGCGGCGAACAGTGGGCGCCCGGTGAATCGCCAACATCCCTCGTAGGTCCACAAGGCAACATGGTAATTATGGACTTGGCCGAAAAAGGCAACTATATCGCCGTGCGGCCTTCTGGGACCGAGCCGAAGGTCAAGTTGTACGAATTCACCTTCGTACCAGCCGAGCAGTTGGCCAATCTGGAAACAGCGAAAGCCGAAATGCAACAGCGGCTGGATCAATTCGAATCCGACCTCCGCAGTTACGCAGGCTCCGTCTAATGACCGCAGCCAACGAAGACCAATCGACTAACCAGGATGCGCAACTTGACGCAACCGAGCCACTTGGATTTCGTCAGGCGGCGGCCAAAGTGCGCGAATTTCCGCAGCGTCCCGGTGTTTACCTGATGAAAGATTCCGCTGGTCGTGTGATCTATGTTGGCAAGGCAAAGAATCTACGCTCCCGCGCCAGCAGCTATTTTCTCAAAGCCGCCGCGGAAGAAAAGCGAACAGCCAATTGGGTCGGCGAAATCCGTGACGTCGATTTCATTGAGTGTGAAAGCGAAGTTGACGCGCTGTTGGCCGAATCTCGCTTGATCAAGGATGTGCAACCCAAACACAACAAAGAACTCAAGGACGACAAAACATTTCCGTATCTGATGATCACCACTCACGAGGATTACCCGCGCGTGGAGGTAACTCGCGAACCACGGGACCGCGGCGTCAAGCTCTACGGGCCATTCGCCAATGCGGGCGCCTTGCGTGGCGCCGTCCAAATCCTACAACGCATATTCCAATTTCGCACGTGTACGCTCGATATCGAAGCAGGCGACGAGCGCTGGCAATGGTTTCGTCCCTGCTTGCTCGCTAGCATCAATCAATGTACCGCACCCTGTAACTTGCGGATCTCCAAAGAGGACTACCGGCGAGACATACGCCGCCTGCAAATGTTTATGGAAGGCAATAAAAAGCGTTTGCTGAACCAGCTGCGCAATGAAATGCTTGCCGCATCCAAAACGCTCGAATATGAAAAAGCCGCGCGGCTGCGTGACGAAATCAACATGCTCGAAACTTTGGACGAGCGTGGCGAACTCGACACGCACGCCCAGCCCGAGGTGTTTCAGATCGATCCCAAGAAGGGTTTAACGGGGTTGCGCAAGATTCTCAAACTCGCCGAGACCCCGCGTACGATCGAAGGCGTTGACATTGCGCATTTGGGCGGCGGCCAAACAGTGGCCAGCGTCGTGCAATTTATTGACGGCCTGCCATTTAAACCTGGCTATCGGCGCTACAGAATTCGCGAAGTCGACGGCATCGACGACTTTCGTAGTATTCACGAAGTCGTCTCGCGGCGCTTCAAACGGCTGGCTGATCAGAATGAGGTTTTCCCCGATATATTGCTCATTGATGGCGGCAAAGGCCAACTGAGTGCCGCCATGAACGCGTTCGCGCAACTCAACATCGAGCCACCCGTTGTGCTCGCGCTGGCCAAACGCGAGGAAGAGATTTTTCTGCCCGATCAGAGCGAATCGCTGCGGCTGAGCCGGCACGCTTTCGCCCTACGTCTGCTGCAGTATATCCGCGATGAGGCGCATCGTTTTGCGCAGCATTACCATCACATACTGCGGCGAAAACAAACGTTTGACGGCAGGTAGTTGGAGAGCGATACTACAGCGCCACGTACGGGATCAGAATTATCGAAGGCCTAATGACTAATGACTAACTAATGCCCGAATGACTAATGACCACAACGAGGACATGGTCTACTCCACCTTGGGAATTGGACTTTGTGACTTGAATGAATGTCGTTCACGGATTAATGTTTTTCGTCATTGGTGCTTAGTCATTCATTAGACATTAGTCATTAGGCCTTAGACATTTACCGTAAATCGCTAAATCAAAGAGGACGATGTTACGCCTCCGCCATCTGTCGATTGCCTCATGCACCACGCTGAGCCTCTGTTCACTCGTGGCTGGGCAAACGACCGGTTTACGTCCGGGTCCCACTTATTTCGGTATGTGCGACGCCTCGGCCGCGGCCGTGTTGGAGGAAAGCGGTTTTGTGGTGGCAAATGACGAAGACAACGTATTGCGTGTTTTCTCTCGGCACGATGGCGGCTTGGCAAGGACGAGCTTTGATTTGAACGCGCACCTGCGGCCCGCGCCGGACAAGCCCGAAACCGATATTGAAGGCGCCACTTGGCTCAAGGAACGTATTTTTTGGATCACGTCGCACGGACGCAATCGTGACGGAAAACTCAGAACCAGCCGCTACCGACTGTTCGCCACCGAGTTCGTGCGCAAGAACGGTCGATTGACGTTGGCCGGTGTGGGGACTCCATACCAAAAGCTCGTGTTTGATTTGATCGGCGCCCCCCACTTGCGGAAATATGATTTTGACAAAGCTTCCAAGCGAGCACCGAAAAGCAAGGACGGACTTAACATCGAAGGCCTCACATACACTCCCGCAGGACATCTGTGGATCGCATTTCGCAACCCCATCAAGAAGGGTGACGCAATCATTGTTCCGCTACTCAACCCACAAGGAGTGTTGCGCTTCGAACGTGCTAAGTTGGGCATGCCGATTGAAATTGACTTGGATGGACGTGGACTCCGCAGCATCGAATACGTCCCGGAATTGGGTGAATATCTGATGCTGGCTGGGCCACCGTCAAAAGGATCGGTTCGCTTGTACCGCTGGTCTGGAGCGACGTCGGACAAACCGCGCCGAATCAAGGGAATAGAATTCGGTTCGTTGACGCCCGAAGCGTTTGTCACCTACACGGGACCATCCGGACTGGAAGTCCAGTTCTTCAGCGACGATGGTACTCGCGATGTTGACGGGTCCGTATGTAAGGCTTTAGAAAATCCCAACCATCGGCGATTCCGGAGTGTTTTTTGGAATGGATTGAATTCCCCGGCATCGTTGAAGTGAAAACGATGCCACTCGAATCCGTGCCGAGGAATCATTCCTCCGTGTAGTCCTCGTACTCCTCCTGATCGTGATCATGGACTACGTCATACGTGGGTAACGCCGTCGGAGCGCAGTTGCAAGAAGTACAAAACGTGCGCCAGCGGCAATGTCGATAGTCGTAATAAGGACATGTTTGACAACTGAACGGTGGCCTGTGGAGTGAACCAGGCAGACGGTGCAGGCGACACGCCAGATGGTCTAGGCCGACGGGGAGTCCACGGGGTCGATGGCAGCAGCAGCCACTGCTTGCTAAGGCAGCAATCCCCAATACGAGCACAAGTATGATTCGTTTCACGGGATTGGCATCCTTGCAAACAGGCGGGAAAAGTTTGGGTGGGTTACCGATGATGTCCGCGTTGCGAGCGCTCCGCGGGAATGGCCGTTGTGAGATCTTTCTCAACAAGATAAATCATCGGCGCTACAAGCAGCAAAACTGTAATTCCGAGAGGTTTTCCTGGCACCATGTTTTCGGCACCGTTCCACCTGCCTTTGATTTCCGCAACTGCTGACCGGCCGCCGGCGTTGATCATATATTCCGGCAAATGCTGTCAGCGAATGCACGGTAGCCCGATGCGCAAGTTTTGAAGTTGCACTAGCAATGGTAGCCCGACGCGCGAGCGAGGGTCACAAGGTTAATCGTTCCACGGGTTTACGTGATGTGGTAGTGTCCGTCGCTTGCGCGTGGGGCTAACGTAGCTGGCACCGGCCGGAGTTATGATCGACGTCCGCGGCTGCGGTATAGTTGAGCTCGATCGCGCCGTTTCTCCACGAATCCGTCCTGCATACGGATCGATCAGGCCACATTCTTTTGCGGCCCCGGTGCAAGCAGACCCTACTTTTCCCCGACTCACGGCGTCACGGCTAACTCACCAACTCCTTGTTTCACAAGGACTTGCGTGTTATTATACGTAGATATACGACAGCCGATTGGGAGTTGCGGAAATGGTACGATGGCCCTCCGGTGGCCGTCGACACACGATCGGCGACAGATGGCCAACGTACAAGACCTCAGATTTCAACCGGTTGCGTTATAGTAAACATTCGCCGAAGGTGTGA
>CBDUAB010000144.1:0-7209 GCA_965365045.1 uncultured Planctomycetales bacterium | reverse complement strand
CACGGGTGCGCCGACGCTGGGATAAAGTCGTCCTGGGGGACTGCCGGGTGCTTCGAGTCGTACGTTACGCAACTGATCGAGGACAATGTCCGAGCGGGCAGCAAAAAACGTATTGACCATCGTGTCGATCGCGTTTTGCCAGTGGTCCTTCGTAAAAGGGTTGTTCGTACGGCTGGCGTGCGCGTCTCCCCAGCGGGCCGATTCCGCGATGATCGCCAGGTCAAGTTCGTTGGCGCGGCTCAGAAATCGCGCCGATGTTGCCTCGGGCGTGAACAAACCGCCGTTGAAAAAGTACTTGTGAACCCGGTCCTGGAAGCGCAGGCGATATTGCTCGTTGGCCATCAAGTCCTGATGCATCCATTGAGGATTGCTGTAAATAAAGTTGTTTCGATTGCTACCTGTAAACGGTCCCAACCGATTGGCGGTCAGACCACCCACGTTGTGCCGAGATAACATCGATTGTTCCGCGTCTTGTGAAAAGAACCGAAAACCTTCGTCACCATCGCGATTGCGCACGGCAAAAAAATTGTTCGGCCGATTGTTGCCCAATGGACGCGACACACCACGGTCTTCGTCACCCGTATAAAAGATGTCGAGCATGTAGTCGATCAAGTTGTCGACGTCTAAAAGTACAGGAAAATCAGGGTTGCGCGTGCCGTCCAGATTGTGGCCCTGCAGTCGCAGATAATCCGCGTCATTGTCGACACCGGCTTGGAGGCCTTCCCACAGTTCGCGCCAGGTGTCGAAGTTTCCGTCGGTTACCTCGGTTTGATAGGCCCCACCACCTGTGCTCTTGATCACGTCGTATTGGTCGTCATCGCCTCCAAAGTACGACGCACCGTAGTTTGCTTCGGCCCGTTCCTGACTTTGGTACAGTCCCCAATAGACGCCGTTGATATAAAGGTGGTGATAACGGCTGCGCGTGTAAGCTTGCTCCATTTCACGCTGGTTGTCGCGAGAAAACACGTCGTGGACAAACGTGTATTCGGGGCTAGCCTGAAAAGGCCAGGAATCGTTTTGTGCGGTGCGAAGATCGAGCTTCTTGAATTCGTCGACCCCTTCGTCACCAAACAATGGATAGTTCAGCGACGGATCGCCATACTCATCGCGAAAGAACAGCCGAAAAGCATGCTTGGGATTCGACCCGCTGGCGCTGAAGTTGCCGCGCGGCCGTATGCCGGCGTCCATCTGAAACCCCTCGGTACCATCAGCGTGTATCAGTTCGACGGACGTTGGTCGTTCCCAAGCCCTGCCTTGACCCCCTGCGTTAACGTAGATGCCGGTGGCGGGATCAATCAGATTGTCGAGATCGGTCACAATTGAAAACGTAGAGAGCGATTCGAGCGCATCGCGGAGCTGTGGACCCCAAACCGGATCGTTCACAATGTCTGGATCCATGCCGTAGTTGAAAACCTGGCCGGCATGAGTGCCGGACGGCCAACCCGAAGGTGCTTGGCTGCTCTGCTGAATCACATCGTCCAAAAATATGTACGTTTGCGTGTCAATGTTGCGAGGAATCTTCCCTTCCTGATAGGCGCCGGCGCGGATCACGGTCGTCCGATCGATTCGCAGCGGACTTGCCGAATCAAACATCAACGCATCAGGGTTGTCCGGGCCAGGCACGGTTCCGTTGAGCGTATAATAAATATCCGCATCACCTGATGCCGTGGTAATCAGCAGGTCAAACGCTTTGTCAGACTCAAAGAAGCCACGATCGACATTGAAATTGGTGTCTTCGGTGTATCCCGCGAAGCCTGGTTCCACATTGGCGGCTGCGGGAGTCGGCGTTTGAAAGTAGAACAGCGCGCCCGCATCCAGTGGAATTCGTTGTGTCGTTGACTCTCCCGACTCGAATCCCAAAACCAATTGGGCATCCATTCCGTTCAGTCCATCCGGCCCGTCGCCCCAGCTTTTCGCGTAGTCTGATCCGTCCTCATCGGCCATCATGACGATGGTAAACAGGCCATTTGTGCTGGTCGTCGCCGCGGCAATCAACGCCAAGTCCGCAGCGCTTGCGTCACTGTCCACGAACGTTTCCAAATCGGCGGGTCCGGGCGCGAAGTCGACCGTGCCAAGCGTCTCTAGTGCCTGCGCCGAGTCATCGTACGAGTCCTGATACGCAGACCAAGTCATGGCGGCGGTCGGCGTGCCACCACTGGTGTCGATTGACACCGCGCTCTGCTTAATTGGCTTGAAGTCGTCGCTGAAACCATTCTGGCCGGCCCACAGTCTTAACGTGGCACTTTCGAGAGGTTTCCCCGAGATATCGCTCACGTCGAATTCGATCACGCCAAATCGGCGCGCTCCGTCATTGCCGGAGGAAGACCAAACCGATACGAGATCGTTTTCAAATCGGCTGTCTGGACCGGATTCACGAATCCATACGTCGGCCGAGGCGTTTGTGACATTCGCCGGATCGATGGCACCGTCTGGCAACTCGCCAAACTGGATTCCATACGACACGTCCTCAAATTGCTCGGGAAAGAGTGTGAACTCGTGCTGGACGACGCCATTATTATCCAACAGGCCGAGATACTCTCCGCCGCGATCCAGATTGAAGCTGGTGTGAAGCTCTCCTCCAAGCGTGGCGCGGTCTTTGCCTGACGCGAACACTACGAGATACTCACCGCTTTCCAATGTGACGCCAGCGGGAAACGTCCAAGTAACCGCATGCGAAATGTCATCGGTCAACTGCCATCCACCTAAGTCGGCGGGTGACGTGGTGGCGTTGTATATTTCGATCCAATCCGACGCTTCATCATCTTCGTCCCTCAGCCCGTCATTGTTTGCTGCCACGAACTCCGAAATAAAAACGCCTTCTTGTAGATTGAGGCTACCGCCCACGTTGTAGTCGCCAGGCGTCGCAGCAGTAAATAATCGCACAGTGTTCAAGTCCAAGGGTGGCATTTCGATGCCGTAGGATACGTCGGCAAACTGTGTGGGGTACGGATCGTAAGCATGCTCAACCGCCACCGAGTCGTTTACCAGAGCCAAGTACGCACCCGCTTGGTCGAGATCAAAGTTGGTGTGCAGCGTCTGCGCATCGCTGGTACGGTCCTTTCCCGATGCGAAGACCACCAGAAACTCACCAGGCTCGATCGTCACGCCCGCGGGAAACGTCCACTTTCCCAGATTGGTCGCGTCGTTGGTCAAGTGCCAACCGCTCAAATCCGCGGTTGCGATCCCGGGGTTGAAGACTTCAATCCAGTCAGCAGCATCACCGTCCTCGTCCTGTAATGACCGCGTGTTGTCTGCCATGAACTCCGTAATCACAACATCGCCAGCGAGCAAACAACGCTGCTCGAGTTGCTCGAGGCCCACGAATCTCTTTCTGGTGACATCACGGGTTGTGCGGTTTCGAGACGCGAAGTGGGTGGCAAGTGCGCAACGATTGAACGACCGTGTTCGGAAAAGGAATGACATTATCGTTTCCAGTAGCCTAACGCCTGCCCGCTACCCCCAATTATCGGTGACACTTGTAGAAAATAGCAATGAAGTGTCCTACAAGAGATGGAGGTGTTTCGGCGGACGGGGCCGTAGGGCCTTTAGGTTTACCTGCATCTCTTGTCGCCAGAAACGCATGTTTTAACGTGTCTAAGGCTTGACTTTAGACGTCGCGAGACGTTTCCTTCCGATCATTAATAAACCCAATCCAATGACGCCCAACAGCATGCTCGTAGGCTCGGGTGCGACAGTTATTTCCAACTCAGCTGCCATTCCGCCAAATCCGCCGGGCCCATCTCCCCAGCTCTTGGCATAGTCGTTGCCGT
Source organism: uncultured Planctomycetales bacterium (assembly GCA_965365045.1). Lineage (GTDB taxonomy): Bacteria > Planctomycetota > Planctomycetia > Pirellulales > Pirellulaceae > CBDUAB01. The sequence continues at coordinate 3,439 of CBDUAB010000144.1, read as the reverse complement.
CTTCGTCAGCGATCAGGACGAGCGAAACCAGGCCATTAGCGCTGCTGGCGGCACTCTCTAGAACCACCAAATCCGCTGCGCTTGCATCGCTGGAAACAAATGCATTCAAGTCCCCAGCTCCCGTGGGCGCGAAATCAATCGTGCCAAGCGTCTCCAGAGCCTGTGCGCCCGCCGAGTACTCGCTCTGGTACGTGTTCCAAGTCATGCTAGATGTCGCCGTGCCACCGCTGGTGTCAATCGAAACGGCAGACTGCTTGATCTGTTTGAGATCGTCGCTAAAACCATTTTCACCAGCCCACAGTCGCAGCGTGGCACTCGCCAATGGCTGACCGGCCAGACTGCTGATGTCGAAATCGATCACACCATAGCGACGAGCCCCATCATTGCCGGAGGCGGACCACACCGAAATCAAATCATTTTCAAACGTGATATCAGGACCTGCCTCGCGGAGCCAAACGTCGGTCGCGGCTGAGAACGTATCCGCGCTAACATCCATCGCTATGACCGTAAGTGCAAGACTCAAAGCTCACATTCCGCACTTCCTGGAGTCGTAATTCTGTCTTTTCGGGGGTTGTGCAAAAAACCCCAGTCTCGGATGTTTCCCCAATACGCCGCCTTACGGGTCTTAAAGTATTGGTTTTGCGCAGTTGCCCAATAATGGATGTTTCTGCATAAAGGTCCGTAAACTCTCATAAGATAGCCGATAGAGGGGTGTTCCTTTTTGGGCATACGCCTCGGGTTTCTCTTGGAAGCATCTGAGCACCGCACGCTGGGTTTAATTTTTGCAGATTACCTGACGTCTTGACATGGTTACATTCAGTAACCATAATGCCGACTCCAACTAACCGACAGGAGTGGAAATGTCGAAAATGCCGTCAAGTTCGCTTTCGCCCGCCCAGCGAGAAATCATGGAAATCGTTTGGGATAAGGGCGAAGTGGCTGCCATCGAAGTTCGTGACATCATTGCCGAGCGTAGGCCAGTAGCCCGCGAAACGGTTCGGACCATCCTGCAACGAATGGAAGAAAAAGGTTGGGTGAAGCACAGAGTCGTGGGCAGAACGCATTTCTACTCAGCTGCAATGCCACGAGAGGCGACGGTGGGCCACAAGGTGGTTGAACTGATAGACACGATTTGCGGCGGGTCTCCTGAGCGGTTGGTAACGGCTTTGTTGGATTTTCGCGGGCTCAGCAAAGCAGAGAGCGAGCGAATCCAGCAGCTCATCGAGAAAGCGAAAAAAAAGAAGTCACCCCGTCGGAAATAAAACCATGGAATCGATTTTGCACCAAGCTGATTGGTATGCAGCGGTTGTCTTTGTCGTGGGAGTATTGACGCGAATAACGCTTGCTCTTCTGTCGTGTTATTGCGTTGCTCGGATGTTACCACGACACGCTACGTTGCGGCACGCCGTGCTACTTGCAGGCTTGTTATCCGTCCTCGCGATGCCATTTCTAGGAGGCTCGCATCTCCGTGTGAAGTTACCCCGAATATCGCTTAACCTACCCTTAGAGCATTCGCCCGTCACCTCGTCGGACACCGTTGAATCAAGCTACCAACCTTATCACGTTCAAGAGTCGGATGATTCCTCGTTAAGTGATGCGAAGAGCGTGTCGAGCACGGCATCCAACGGCAGCAAGAGGGTCTTTGGTTTGTCCCTCTTTATCGCGACCTGGGCGATAGTAAGTGGTGTTCGAACCATCGGCTTAGTACGCTCTTTCATTCATCTTCGGCACCTCGTCAAACACTCGAGCGTTGCGGACTGCCGCCAATTGCAGCTTCTCGTCGAAGAGTTTCGAATGCGATTTCGATTTAAACGAAAAATCGTCATTCTGACTTCGGCACAAATCACCAACCCGTTGTCCGTTGGCATGGTCCGAAACTGCGTAGTGTTGCCTCGGGGTCTCGCGGATAGCCTATCGAGCGTTGAACTCAAAGCAGTCATGTTCCACGAGATGGCTCACTTGCAGCGAAGAGACCACGTCGTGCTGCTTCTCCAAGAGATTGTTGGAACGTTGCTTTGGTGGCATCCATTGGCACTGCTCGTTAATCGAGAACTCACGCGTGCTCGCGAAGAAGTATGCGACAACTACGTTTTGCAAACCGCAGATGCTGAAGCTTACAGCGAGGCACTGTTGACCATATCCCGCATTCTTTTTCCGGCAACGGAAACTGTTGGCGCGACACCCTTGTGGGGTTCTCGCTGGAATTTGGAAAACAGAGTTTCGTCCATTCTCGATGAAAGGAGAATTGTCATGACTTCACTAAATCTGAGGACATCGGTTACGGTGACCACCCTGTGCCTGGCGATTTCGTTCGCACTCGCCACTACTGGATTTTCACATGATGCGGGGCATGAGAAGCAGAGGTTCGAAGGCAGCCGTGACTTTAGTGACACGGACATGCATCGAATAAGGAGCATGACGGACCTTCAGGTCTTGTCGTTAGAAAACACCAAAGTGACAGATGCCGGTCTAAACCATCTCGCGGAACTCACAAACCTGGAGAACCTAAACCTTAGCGGAACCGACGTCACCGATGATGGATTGGCACACCTAAAGACGTTGACGAACCTAAAGAGCCTGGCCCTTAGCGGCACAAAAGTAACAAGTGCCGGTATGGAAAACCTCAAAGACCTGAAAAACTTGACAGAGCTGTACCTGTTTGACACTGCTGTGACTGACGATGGCTTGAAACATCTAGAATCTCTAACAAATCTGACTATCTTGAATTTGGCAAGAACCAAAATCACTGATGCAGGCGTGAAGCATCTCCAACAAATGAAGAAACTCCAAAACCTTTTCTTGGGCTTCACTGGCGTGACTGACACGGGGCTGCCGTACCTAGCTGGAATGAAAGACTTGAGAGGGGTATTCCTCGTCAGAACCGACGTCTCTGGCCAGGGTCTCAAACACATCAAAGATTTGACCAAGTTGGAATCTCTATGGCTGAGTTACACGAACGCTACCGACTCGGGTTTGGTGCACTTGAAGGGCTTGACAAATCTCAAGCATCTCAATCTTAGCGGAACGCGTATAACGGACTCCGGGCTGGCGTATTTAGGGGGTCTTTCCAATTTGGAAACACTACACCTCTCATTGACACGCGTCGACAGCTTGGACCGCCTCAACGGCTTGCGTAACCTGCGAAGTTTATATGCAATTCATTCCGCGGTTAGCGAGACAGCTATCGATGAGTTGCAGCAAGAGTTGCCGAATCTCACAATCCATGACTAGCGAAGGCACAATGAAGTGACATCTGTGAGAAGAACGAAGCGAATTTTCCTTAGGAATAGGGCCAACTCCGACACCGCCCGAATTCGGTGCTCACAGATTCTTATTAGCCCCTGATAATCCTGTTTATCTGGGGCTGACTTCGATTCGACCGGGATGCGCAGCGCAACTGGCCCACGACATTTGTTCACGCCGTTCTTGGGCAATCGAT
>CBDUAB010000143.1:0-7258 GCA_965365045.1 uncultured Planctomycetales bacterium | reverse complement strand
ATTTCGCCTTGAGTGGTGCCAACGGAGATGACGTGTGGCTGGTCATTTCGGATGGGGCTGGTGGAGTTGCTTCCTTTGTTGACGACGTTCACTTCGGTGCTTCTCTGAACGGTGAAACACTGGGCCGCATCCCTAATGGCAGCGGGCAACTGGCGCCGCAGGGGCGCAATACGCTGGGCTGTGGCAACTTGCACGCGCGCGTCGGTCCGCTGGTAATCAGCGAATTGAACTACAATCCCGGTGAGCCGTCCGAAGCCGCTTTGGTAATCCATCCCGATCTCGTCGAAGATGATTTGGAGTTTGTCGAAGTCCACAATCCGACCACACGAAACGTGACGTTAACGAACTGGCGTCTACGGGGTGGCGTCAACTACGACTTCGAACCAGGCACGACGTTGCCAGCCGGTGAGACGTTGGTTGTGGTCTCGTTTAACGCGGGGCGTGAAGAAAACCCGGCTCGATTGGACGCATTTCGCGCCCACTACGGCATCGATTCAAGCGTGACAATAGTCGGCCTTTGGACGGGCCAGCTCAGCGACAGTGGTGAAGAAGTACGGCTGCTGCGCCCAGACACTCCGCCGGTCGAAGATCCATTGCTGATTCCACGTGTTATTGAAGATGCCGTGTTATATGACGACTTGGCACCTTGGCCAGTGGCCGCTGACGGACAAGGAAGTTCGCTGGTGCGTGGCGTACCGACATCGTTTGCCGGTGATGTCGCCAGTTGGACCGCGGCGGCCGCGACGCCGGGCAGCGTGGATTTTTCAGGGAACGTCGTTGGTGACTTGACTGGCGACGGACAAGTGACTGCCGTCGACATCGACGTGCTGTTCGATGCGGTACGTCGAGACAGCAACGTGACATCCTATGATTTGAACAATAATCTCATCGTGGACAACGGTGACGTCGCGCATCTTTTGGAAACGGTTTTGGCAACCAACTTTGCCGATGCCAACTTGGATGGTATTGTTAACTCCGTCGACCTCAACCAAGTTGGTATTCATTGGCAGCAGCAGGCCTGCAATAGCTGGGCCGATGGTGATTTCACTGGTGACGGTGCCGTAACATCTGTTGATCTCAACCAACTGGGAATAAACTGGTTGCGCACGGCCCCGCCGGTCGCGGCACAAGCCGCGGCAGCCGCCGATCGTTTCGACAGGATCCCGCGAGCGCCGCTGGCACGTCCAACGCAACAAGTTGATACGACTTGGGTCGATTTCGTTGTAGCACGCTCATCGTCGTTTGTCCCGGCTACGGCCGGCGGGGTCGAACATCAACCGCGGATGGATCGGCTACGTCCATCACAGGAGGTGGATCCACCGTTGCGCTTCCAACAGGTCAAGGTTCCCTTTGAGTCTGTTCGGCGTCGAGCCAATTCCACGGCAACCGGCCAACATCGAACGCAAACGATTGACGACATCTTTGCCACGCTCGCCGTCAAGTTGACTGATTTCTAGCGCTACGCCTGGGTGCCTTGCTGGTGGACTATGTTCAGCAAGACGACTACGTCGCGTTCGTGGTAAAGGGGTAAGTCCTCGCCGCACGAAAACCAACGTCGTCGAGGTGGTCGTCAGCGCCGTCAGTCCTTAGCATGTCTCTCCACGACCCCCAGAAGATCGGGGCGCTGTACCGAAAACTCAAAGACTGCGGGGCGAAGATCTCTGCCCCTCCCTTTGAGGTCGCCTGGGAGAAGGACCTATATCCGCTAGATGTCGATGACGTCGACGGGAACGTCCTAGTCTTCTGGAGTGAGAAACCCGAGTAGGAACGCAACCTTCTCGGCGCTAAAACCGGAGAACGATGCAAAGCTGAGCCTTTATTTGTGCTACGCTGAATGGCTCGATAGCTCGGTCGTCGTCTTTTACCTTCCATTCACTTGCCATATTTTCCCGCCGTGAGTCACTGAGCGTTGGAAGTACCCATGAAGGCCACTCGAGCTATGAGTCTTGTCGAACTACTTGTCGTGCTTGCAATCATAGCTGGGATGCTTGGATTGTTGTTGCCTGCGGTGCAAAGCAGTCGGGCGGCCGCCCGTAATACGGTTTGCCAAAACAATCTCAGACAAATATCGATCGCTGTGCAAAATCACAGCGAATTAGGGAATGACTTCCCCGTCCCCGGCGAATCATGGACCATCACGCTGCTGCAATGGATGGAAGATCGTTCATTGATGGAAAGGCTCAAGCAGGGCAATGTCAGAGCGGCAATTAACAATCGCCCCCATATTTATCGATGCCCGTCTCAGCCAGATCCATCAGTGGATGAGACCGGCATCACGACAAGTCACTACACGCTGGTGATGGCTCTAGATCGAAAGGGCAAATGGACTCAGTTCGCTGGAATTCGAGATCGGCCCGATGAGTTCGAAGGCGAAAAACTGTTGCCTTGGTACAAAGGTCCAATCGCCGGGCCGATCAGTAATTTGGATGCCGAAAGCAAGGGTCCGCACAGTGGACTGTTCAACGGCAATTGACTGCCAATACGCTACTGAGTCGTCGATTCAACCGGTCATCTTTCATGATGCGACGCTCACGATGGCACGGCCTCGTGCGCAACTAACTGCTTGGCATTGGCAATGCGCCGAAATCCTCAGTCGCGAGCCTTTTTCGGATTTTATTCTTGCGTACTTCGGGATGTCGGACCGAACGCAGTTAACGCGCGCACATGCGAGTAGACAAATCGCGTGGCCGGACGCAGTTTTTCACCTTGACGTTTCCTACGGCGGTCGTTGACACCGACCGCAGTTCAGGCGAGACGTTTGAGACCGAGGTTCCAACCTCTTCGCGAAAGAAAGCTGCTTTGAATGCGGAGTGACGAACCACGGCGGCGAATCTGCAGCAAAGGTGAGCGGCGACAAACCAGGAACAGGAAGGAATTCGAGTACTTGACTCGAAGGGCCCACTGTACTATAACTGTGTACTGTCGGCCGACGTCGTGGCTAGTGGTGGATTGCCCACTCTGTTGCTGTTGTCGCCGGACTTGGGCCTAACATCCAATTCCTGGCGAGTTCGGTCGCGACGTGCGAATGCCTACCATCCGCCCAAACTGGGATACTTCGTAATGTACATCCGCATTGAACGAGGCTCGTCGACACCGATCTCGCGACAGATTGCGGAGCAGATTCGTTCCCAGTGCTTGGCGGGTGTGCTGAAGTCGGGTCAGTGTTTGCCCTCGGTGCGTCAACTTGCTCGCGAACTGGCCGTGAACGTAAACACGATCGTCCGGGTCTACGAACGCTTAGCTTCCGAGGGGTTGCTGGAGATGCGGCATGGAGAGGGCACGTTCGTTCTCCCGCCTTCGGCTGCGTCGCGAAATGCAAACGAGTTGGAAAAACAGCGATTGCAGCTCACGCGCGAATTTGAAGCGATTGTCCGGCGTGGACTTTTGCTTGGCCTGACTACCACACAATTGCGCGGCATGCTGACGGCGGCTGCCTCCGATGCCAAGACTCAGATTCATCAACAGACGCAGATGGAGTGATACGATGAATGATCCGGCGATCCACGTGGATCGAGTGGTTAAGTCATTCGGTTCCAAGTCAGTACTTCGAGAAGTTTCTCTAAATGTTCCTGCTGGCGAGACATTGGCCTTGTTGGGACGCAACGGCGCCGGCAAGACCACGACGATCCGAGTTCTTTTGGGGTTGATCCCAACAGACTCAGGAACTGTTCGGCTGGGAGGAATCGATCCGTCCGTCGATCCCTTAAAGGTGCGCGGTCGGGTTGGATATCTTGCCGAAGACCAAACCATGTATGGCTGGATGACGCCGATCGAGTTGATTCGATTTCTCGCGCCGTTCTATCCGACATGGGACATGCACTGGGCGAGTGATTGCATCGACCGCTTCGAAATCCCGCGACACACGCGGATCGGTCGGTTGTCCAAGGGGCAAACGGTCAGGCTCGGATTGGCACTCGCCATGGCGCACCGTCCCCCAATCGTGATCCTGGATGATCCGTCGATGGGACTCGATCCGATCGCTCGCAAAGAGTTCAATCGCGATCTCGTTGAGCACTTGCAATCATCCGGTTCAACCGTGCTTTACAGTTCGCACCTTTTGGATGAGGTCGAATCGGTTGCCGACACCGTGGCAATTCTTGACCAGGGCAAGATCATTCGCGGCGGCTCGACAGAATCTGTACGCAACGAGGTCAAACGCATTCTCATTCCTTTGGCTTCCATCGCCGGCACAACCCGGCCCGACGGACTCCTCGATGTCCGTCGCCACGACGACCGTTTGGCTCTGGTCAGCGATCATGCGGAAGCATACATCGAACAACTGTCAGCGCAAGCGATCCCTCACGACGTCGTGGATCTGAGTCTCGACGAAATCTTTGAAGCGTTCGTGATCGGGCGCACAGTCGACTGGCCTAGCGCCGCAGCGGATTCATCGGTCCTGGTTTGACAAGATTGCTTGATAGAGAGTGACCATGCGAAGTCTAATTTGGAAACAATGGCGAGAGTCTCGGCTATTGCTCATTATTTTTACTGCCTGGATGCTTCTCTCTGTTTGTTACACGATTCTGTACGAATTGGGGCATGGGTATCGCGCCGTCGTGGGCAGTTTTAGTGCGTCGGCGATGCTTTACACGCTTGTCGCGTCGATCGTGCTGGCAGTACGTGCATCGCATGGTGAACAGACCGAAGGGACGCTCTCTTTCACGACTTCGTTGCCGATGTCGATACGTCGCGTCGCGACCGTACGGATTGCGGCTGCTGCGTTAACGCTGGCACTTCCGATTCTGATTGGCGCCTGCATCTTGGCGACTGCACTAGCCATCGGCGTCGTCGAGCAAGCAGAGCCTCGCGACGCGGGGTACAGCGCACGCCTTCTCCAGCGATCGACCGCATCTTTACTGACTTCACTTGAACAGCTTTCGAGCGTGACGGCGATCGCTGTTTTCGGCGGCGTGGAATTGTTGTTGGCACTCAGCCTCTGCGGGTGTTGGTTGCGCAGCCGAGCTCAAGTCGGGTTACTCGGTTCGGTCATGGCGTTGGGTTCGATGATCGCGGCCGGAGCTTATTGGTACGGCCAACGGAAGCCGATTTCACAGCTTGTTTATGGAGTTATATTGCCGCAGTCGCTGGCGATTCAATGGTCATACGGGGAGCAGACGGGCGGTTACACGGATCATGAACTCGCGCCTTATCGATGGCTCTCGTTGGGGCTGGCAATTCCCTTGCTTACGATCCTCGCATTTCTATTTGTCTACCGGTACGGTTCGCGATCTGGAGCAGCCCCAGCATCTAAACGGCGACGCTTTCGGATCGCGATGCCAGCGATCGCATCGCGTTTGCCCATACATCTGCCCAACCGGTTGATCGCCTTGATCTGGCTTGAACTTCGTCAGTCGGTTCCGCTTGCCGTGTCCGGACTGGCGTTCGCGATACTGACTGCGGTGGCGGGGGTGCTGATGGAAGCCCGACACGGTCATGACTTTGGTACCTCGTTACGGATGGAACTACCCCATTCGGTGTTTTTTATCGGCATGCTGTGGGCTGTCGTTGTGGGTTCGGGGCTCTACTCGAGAGACCTGGACATAAAGCCTGGCAATTTTTGGCGGTCACGTCCGATCTCGCTGGCGATGTGGTTTTGGTGCAAGTTTGTCGTCGGCTTGCTGACAGTTCTCGTCGTGCTCGATGGCGTTACGATACTCATTTCCTGGACCGCGCCGAGAGTTTCGATGACGTCCGGAATGAGCTGGGCCTACGTCGGTTGTTTTCCGATGATCCACGCGCTGATGTATTCACTGTCGGTTCTGGGGACATGTGCGTTTCGTCGGCCGGTCATCGGCGGAGTGCTTGCCGTAGCGGTCTATTTTGCGTCTACTGCGTTGATAACCGCATTTCCATCGACACTTCATTTGGAGCCCATCGGGATCTACAACAATCTGCTCGCGGCGGAGCGTGCTGCCACCGTCGACTTTTCACAACACGGGTACCCACTCGTGTATGGAATGCTCACAGCGTCGCTCTTTGTGTTTGCGCTATTAGCAGCCCACTTTACAAAGCCCTTGCAGCCAACGCTCAGCTGGTCCAAGCAAGCGCCGATCTCCTCCGTGAGCACAAATTGAGATCGCGAGTTGTTTCGATCGTTGGTGCTTTCGGTCTGCATCGGCCTCGGCGCTGAAATCGTCAGTCGAAGAATTTTTCTGTGTTTTCTTCTTGCATGCTTGAGTGCGAAGTCCTCTGATTTTTCCCGTAAGCAAAACGCCAGTGACGAGCTGCGGTGAAATCGTCAAATGCGATTGGATCTCCGCAACCACTCAGGCGAGACAAAAGGCCCAAGCTGCAAAGCTGAACGCCAACTTCATAGTTCATTGGTTCGTTCCATCCGTGTTGCTCTAGTACGTTCGATGGCGGTTTGACAGAATTGGTTGCTTCACGCTTTTGAATATGATTGTTGAGACGGTACTTCGATGGAGCTTTACCTAATTCGCCACGCGCAGTCAGCGAACAACGCAAACCCCGTGACGCAGCGAGTCTCCGATCCGCCATTAACAGACCTGGGAAAAGAGCAGGCACGCTACTTAGCCGAATGGATTACTTCGCGAAGTCTTACAAAGCTGATATCAAGTCCCTTTCGGCGCGCGCTGCAAACCGCTGATTATATTCGCGCTGCTACTGGCCTCACGGCAGAAGTGCGCATCCAACTACACGAACAAGGCGGTTGCTACAGCGGGTATTTGCCATGGGCCAGGACCGGAGAACCGGGATTAACTCGAGAGGAGATTGAGCGGCAATTCCCTGGATTCGATATCGAGCCAGCATTAGATGGCGAAGGTTGGTGGCAAAGACGGCCGTATGAAAGAAGAGTTGAGGCGAGAAGGCGCGCAGGTGACTTGCTGCAGCGCACGCGGAACGAATTCGCACTGTCCTCGGAACGAATAGCATTCGTGATGCACGCCGACATCAAAGTGCTTCTTTTGGAGCACTTTCATTCCGAAGCACTGGATCCACCCTACAACGCATGTATCACGCGCGTATCCATCGCCCCGAACGAGCTTCATCTCATCGAATACAATCAAGTCGCCCACTTGCCGACTCGTCTCATTACGTAGGGTCGCGTTGCGGCATCGTCCGATCGCGGAAGTGGATTGGGATACGGCATCCCCATGTGTTTTCTCTTGACCACGCCCGCGACCGCAGTTGGTCACCGCCGCGTGTTTCCAACGAGTAGTCGTCGATTGGCCTCATCGCGAGTTGGATCCGGATCAACCGTCGGCTCAATCCGGTGCAGATCCGCGATGTAGCAAAG
>CBDUAB010000142.1:0-7263 GCA_965365045.1 uncultured Planctomycetales bacterium | reverse complement strand
CCGCCGCCAGCGATCAACACACCTACCGGAATTACGACCCTGAGCGTGCGTCGCTTCACTAAATCGCCCTGCAACACAAGCCACGCAACAACGGCAATTAAACCCAGTGTTGCTGCGCGGCCACCGGTACTCAAAGTCAATAACGCTGCGACGATCGATAGCATTTGCAGGCGTCTGTCATGGGTACGTAGTGAGTACGCCGAAAGAAACGCGGTGACCGTCGCCCAAAACGCACCGGCTCCGGTGTGCGAAGTCAGTAAGCCAATGAAATAAATGCTCGTGGAACGCATGCCGGTTTCGGCATCGATTTCTGCTTGAAATAGATCACCAAATCCAAGTAACCAAAAGACGCATAAGACGGCTCCCACCAACGTTAGCACGCAGATGACTCGCACGACAAAGCGTAAATCACTTTGTCGAATACGGATCATTGGGATCGCCAGCAACGGAAGATAAAAGAAAAAACATCGGCCCTCTCCGCGCCAGAATCCGCCGCTGACAAGAGATGACGGTGTAAGACCTCCCGATAAAGCGCCACTCAGCAACCAAAACCCGTAATTCAGCAGAACGACGATTCCAATCCGGTGGACAGGACGAATACAGGACAACGATGCGAAAACGACAGCGGAGCTGACGAGGGCCGCGAGGACAAGAAAAGAATTAGAAAGGGCAAAAATACCGGCCAAGAGTCCGGCCAACAAACATCGTATACCGATGACCTTCCAGACATCCGGGCCGGCAGATGTGACTGCCGTGGAATAACGAATTCGCGTCAAGCTTTCTCTTCCTGGCATCATCTACAACCTAAATTCACTGGTGCCTTGGAACTGGCGAATCACAATAGTCGCTGATCGCGCCGTGAGCCAATCCTTGGTCTCGGCCATTTTCTCTCGCAGCCCACTGGACGTCATGACAGGCGAATTTGCCTTGGTCACAATACCCGGCAAGCTTCAACCGAACGATTTGCGCGGCCCGGGCGAAATCGAGACACCAACACAAAGGTAAATAGAAAAGATCGCGATAGCGCCGTCGATGAAGAAGGCGTAGGATCATCAGAAAGCAACGAGGTGTAAGAAAGTGCAATGCGGGCAGCTTGTTAAACAGGTATTCACGTCGTCCGTCATTGTGGGTAAAGAACGCACGTCCGTACCGCTTTTGCGCCGTCAAGACCTGCGTCAGCGTGCTGCGAGGAGGCTTATGCACAACGGGCAGGTGATTTAGCATTGGAAAATACTTAAGAGCGAAGTTTCTTTTCATTTGTCGAAAGAACAGCACGTCCTCACCACCGTATCGGTCCAAATGAAAGCACGGGTTCTGGCGAAACACGTCCATGTTCAATGCGAATGCATAACCGGCCAGGCAGCTCTTGTGCGAAACAGAATGGCCGCGCTCGGGGAGATAGCCTGAAAAGTTGATTAACGTGTCAGCATACCGGCACCACCTACCCCACGGCAAAATGGACGGCGCGACGATCACGGACTGCGAGTTCTCGATAATGAACTGTCGTAGGCGTTGAACGAATCGCTCCGGTGTGATGATATCGCTGTCCAGCAGGATTGTGATTCGATAGCCTTCTTCGAGTCCTCTTCTAATCCCAATGTTCTTAGCGCCACCCGAGTACACTTTTTTGCTTGGGCTCAGGACCGTAATTCTGTGCATAAAGCCAGAAAAACGACCTTCGATGAGGTCGATCAAAGGTTCATCCGAAGAGTCGTCAACGAGCAAGATGTCCGCATCCGAGTGATCAAGCAGTGGTTCCAACACTTGTTCAATGGAATCTTCGCTGTTAAAGCATGGCACGCAGACCAAAACGTCAGACTGATTTGTGTGAGTCAACATCGTATTTACCCGTATCCGTGTTCGACGTCATTTCGAATTAAACAACCGATTGTTTTGGTGACGAGGCGCGAATAGTAATCGTTCCACTTGATGGTATCGCGCATGCTGTCTCCAAGCTGTTAAGCTGCCACTTTACGAAACAGTGATGACAAAATACTGGCGACGTACTCCGGGCGCCAACATGGATGAGTTCCGATTCTCAAGAGGACTCGCACTGTAACCCATTGGATTATGCTGTGGATGCTAATGGCCAATGCCGAGATAAGGGCCACCGCTTCAAGACCGTACTTCGCTGCTGCCCAGGGCGCAAAGAGGAACAAAAACGTGGTCGCAATCAAGGACCATAACGAAAGACATTGGTGTCCCGTCATCATCAGCGTCAGTCCACAAGGCCCGGTGAATGCAAAAATCAATTGCCCCCAACAGAGAATCAGGAGTGGCCCCGCGGCCAAATAAAATGTTGGCCCAAAAGTCACATCCAAGATCGCCGTTGGAAAGCTGGCTAGCACAATGAAAATGGCAGACGTCAGGATCGCACTGACCGTCGCCGCGCCCCTTATTACTGACTCCAGTTTCCCACGATCTCCTTGCGCATGTAGCTCGGATATTGTGGAAGCCACAACAAGGTTGACTTGTGTTAGGGGGATGGCTACCAAGAACGCAAGCCGACGTGCAACACCGTAGTAGGCAAGCTCAACATCCGAACAACAAGCGCCAACGATCCATATATCCAGCTGCGCCAACCCGAAGCTAAGAACTTGAACAAGCATCATGGGAAACGTCTCCCGCGTTACGCTGGCTAGTGTCAATGGCGCCAGTCCGTGCTTGGGGCGCGCAGGCGGCGAATACGCATCACGTGGCCAACGTCGCCGCAGCAATATCACAGCGTAGATACTAGGCAGTACCAGCGAGGCTGCTGCAACAAGGGCAACTTCAGCGAAACCGATCGGTATCAATAAAGATGTTAGGCCAATTCCAAGTAGGAACAACGTACTGGATGCCAACCCTCCGGAAACGCCACCGAGAATGCTTGCCATGCCCAGGTCATGAAGACCACGAAAGATCTCGGCCAGAATCTGACTTATTGCAAGCAACATTATCCACAAAGCGATGAGTCCGGCGGATTCCCGCAAGCCTGGCAAATGGAACAACCCATCCCCCAGCAAATGAAGCAACCACCAACCGACGAGCCCCATACTGGCAATGGAAACGGCACCGATGCGCACGGTCCATCGTAAAGCGTGGCGGGCACGCTCTGGGTCCTTGACACCAAAACTCTCAGCAAGGTACCGGCAAACTAACGTGTTCAGGCCGAACATCGCTGCCCTGCTAAAGAAGACGACGACGCTGGAAGCCAGCACGAAGGTAGCAAATTCCGCGGTTGGCATGATACGTGCCAAGACGATGTGGGTCGCCATGACCATTGCCATTCCTGTGGTCCGCCCCGAAAAAGTCCAGAGCCCTCCCTGACGGAGACGTCGAACCAGGGAATGGTCAGCCTGCGAGGATAGAGCAACCATTGTCATGGCACCCACTGCCATTAGTAGGCTCCCTCGCGCAGCAACACGACCTTGATGGTGCGTATCAAGATGTAGAGATCCAGCCAAGGTGACCAATTTCGAACGTAGTACGAATCGAGATCGACTCGTTCTTGATACGTGGTATTGTTACGACCGGAAATCTGCCATAGCCCAGTGATTCCCGGCACCACCTTTCGATACCGCTCGAACGTCTCGCCATATTTCTCAATTTCGGCATCTACGATTGGTCGCGGCCCCACAAGACTCATTTGACCGCGAAGAACATTCCAGACTTGCGGCAATTCATCGAGGCTGGTTTTTCGCAGCCACCGACCAACCCATGTTACACGTGGATCATTTTTCAATTTGTGGTCACGTGCCCATTCTTCTCGCAATTGGATATTCGCAGCCAGATGTTTCTGCAGAACTTGATCCGCGTTAACGACCATGGTGCGAAACTTCCATGCATGAAAATGGCGTGCTTCAAAACCGAGCCGCCGCTGGCTGTAAAAGATTGGCCCTGGGGAACTGGCTTTGGTAAGCAAGCAAATCAATCCAATGAGAGGCAAGATCAATAGGCCGCCGATAACGGCAAATGACAAATCCATCCCACGTTTAACACAACGTGGCAGCGGCAATAACAGCCTTTCGGCTAACAGAATTCCCGGCATTCCGCCACAATCGTGAGCGTGGTTCCAGAGGCTTGGCAACCGCGCCATGTTGGGCACGACGATCAGGTGAGGATAACGCTCCATGAACACTTTTTCGATAACTCGAAAAATATCTTCACGTGAGCGATCGGGCATGGCAACGATCGCCCAAAAGACGCAATGACGCCGAACCACCGATGAGGCCTGTGCTCTCGACAGGTAGTCAGTCGTGCTGGGGTCGACGTTCGTACTGGCGTAGGAATCGTCCACGAGTCCGACTGGACGTAATCCCAAAGCACGGTTGGCCTGGAGCGATTTACAAATCTTAAGTGCCCGCGGTCCGCTGCCAAAGAGAATCACTGGTTGCCCCCACCAGTGAAAACGACACGCTAGGGTCCGGGCCATCGAGCGCACCAGCGGCGCCATCACCAAACACAGGCACCAACTACCAAACAGGAAATAGGATTCCTCGACCTGATGGGCGCCGAACTGAAGTGCAACGCCAAAAACTCCAAACAGCAAAGTCGAGGTGAGACAGATCTGTCGGAACTCGACGATTGGATGAAGACCAACACCGGGATAAAGGCCGACAAGCGTATTGATGAAGAAAAACCCGATTATGAGCGGAATCAAGAATGTCGGCAGACTTAGAAGGAATCCTTCCACGTAGATCCCAACGACGATTGCGGACAAATAGGTTGCCATTGCCAACATCAACAAATCTGCGGCAATCAACGGGAGGCTGGTCAACGTGACCTGAATCAGGTAGCTACCGCCCGCGGCGCCGAACCGTTTTCCATATTCATTTACGATGTTTTTGGCTGTCGATGGAACTTGCGCTGTGGAGACAGCACTCGTGTTGTCAGTGGCCATTTGATCCCTCCCCCGTGATTTGTGGATTGATGGAATCAACTTGCGGGTCGGCAGCATCCCACGCGTCGAAACTTTGGCTAACGCAATGCTCCCTGTCTCTACACACGGCTCGTAAAATGCGGAAGGTGTCCCAACTCAGGCAAACATCGTGACGTATCGATATCTTCCGGACTGCAAAAAGTGGGCTGCGTGAGGTCAAATGTCACAGCCAATGCGGTTCCCAGACAGAGTCCGAGCAAAGCACCAAGTGAGAGGCACAACATTGGCATCGGTGATGTCTGTTGACCAAGCTCAACGGGTGAAATCACGGTCGTATTGAAACCCGCGTAGTCCTTCGCCAGATTTACTTCGTCAAGCCGTTCCACAACGGTGTCGTAGAGCTGTTGTGTGCGAGCCTTTTTGAGACGGAGTTTTTCCTCCGTCATTTCATCGGCCACCAACGACTTCGCTGCATTTTGTTCCTGATTCAGCCGCGCAACGATTAGCTTTTCGCGACGTGTCAAGTCCGCAAGATCGCTTTTCAGTAGACTAATGTAAGCATTCACGACAGTTCTTGGATCCAATCGGGACGACTGTTTTAATTGATCAAGGTACACGGACTTTTCCGTAATCAACGCCTTAATCTTTTCAATGCTTTGCTGAACTCGTTTCATCTTAGGATGGTCGGGACCCAGGCTTTGTCCGGCAAGATCAGTGAGCTTCATGCGCAGCTCCAAGAGCCGCTCGTACTCTGAATTGGACATCGCTGCATATTGCGCTTGCGTGGTTCGAGATGCCCACGAATTCTGTTCACCTTCGTGCACCTTGAAAAACAGCGATATTCGATCAATGTCGTGTTTGTCGATTAATGACAACTCCTTCAGGTCAGTCATTGTGAGACTGCCTTGGTCTGAATGCGCACGTTCTACCTCTTGCAGACGCGATGCAGTCTCCGTTTTCTGCACGTGCAACTGAGCAAGTGCGGCCGTGAACGTCTCCATATAGGCCATATGGACATTGAAAGTTTCGTCACCCTTTCGTAATACACTTGTCCTTTGGCGGAACATCTGGTACTCCGTTTCGATTACCGCAAGTTTCGCTTCGAGATCGTTTTTTGCTTTTTCAATCAAGGCAGCCGCTTCACCAATTCCCCCCTGAAATGTCTTGTCGATGAATTCCCGATAGCTCTCGACCAGTGATCGAAGAATGGCTGCACAATCGATAGCGGAGTTGTGCTGAAATTGCACGTTGAGAATATGCGCCGCGCGCCCTTGACCTTCACCACCGCGCGTGACGCGCAGATTTTCAATGACGTAATCGGTGGGAGTCTCATCATCGTCAAGAGACGTGACGATAGACGGCAGCTTGTCCAATTGCCCCTTGGAAAGGGCGTCGCCGACGACCCTTGGACTGATGGCGATCAGCATGTGAGTAGCTAGTAGATCATCACCAACGGATTGTTCTTGGGTTGAGCTTATCCCGTGTTCAGGTAGTGATGGATCCTTGCCGATTACCAAGATCGCTGTCTCCGATACGAAAACCGGTTGTGCGATTGCGCAGAACACGCCAGCGGACAGGATACCGACCAGGACGGTGATGACTATCACACGACGACGACGACGCAATAACGACCAAACCGCAAGCAACCCAGGAACGTCGTCTGCTGTCTGATCCGCTTCCTCCGAGCCACAAGAAGCGGATCGGATTGAGACACGGCGTCCGTTGTTCTGAAAGTCAATCACCTCTACCCTACTTTCCAGTTCGAAGACACTTCTGGAAGATGAATTGCCATATATTTAAGAATCAGCAAGCACTGCTGAAGCCCGACGTCCAAGGCTCGTGTTTTTTTGGTCTTCACAGACTTGACAGCCCACTAATAACACCAAGTACGACGGAATTCGGTCTCTAGGAGCTTGTCAAGGCACGCCAAATCGGGCTCAAAAATCTCGCGCAATCGAGCAATCGTATGAAGCGCGGGCTGCGGTTTTCCGCCCTCCCGGTAGCTGACATACAACAGTCTTTGGATATACCGCGATGCCTTGATTCTCCCTACCAAATTCGGCATTCCCCAGCCGCGCACGAGATCGGCTGTACGTCTGACGAGTCGCGTCATCAGCACCGATCGCGACCTTCCAGCTGGCAGGACGTTTTCTCGCAACGTTTGTGGCAACGAGAACGGTGGTAAGCCGAGAACGTCAAAAACGTTGTCAGCAAAACTCTGTGCGTCGCGCTGAAGGTCGGCAAACGCTGCGCAATAGATTCGTTCCCGCGGAAAGTGATCTAGATATGTGGAAAGATGTTTTCCATACAGACTTCGATTGATGAGCCCAGGATGCGCTACCAAGGCCTCCTCAAATGTACCGGAGAATAGACCGCATTTGACGAGATACAGGTACGCCGAG
>CBDUAB010000141.1:0-7265 GCA_965365045.1 uncultured Planctomycetales bacterium | reverse complement strand
CGTCTTCGTCATCCTCGTCTTCGTCATCCTCGTCTTCGTCATCCTCGTCTTCGTCGTCCTTTTTGGTTTTCTCCTGTTCGGCGGCGAAGGCGGCCAGCTCCAAGTTCATGCGCAGAACTGCCAGGTCCAAGGCCTTTCCTTCCGCAGCGAGGCAGAGACCGTTCTTTTGGCTCGTATGGCCAAATAAGCCATCGTATTCGTCGTCACCGAGGAAGGACGGATCCGCCATGGCTGCCGGATGGCCGCCGTGATGGTGTGACTCGCGGTGGATTTTATCGGCAATCCGTTGTCGATCGACAGGAGCCGCCAAGCGAACTCGCGGATCCCAATCGGGATGTTGGCTGAGCCAGGCCAGCGTCTGCGGACTAAAGCCTTCCATTGCCAGCTTGGGCATGACTTCGTTGTATTGTCGTTCGAAGTGGCGAATCCAGCCGTCGGTCAGCACGATATCCGCGTCCAGAATTTGACCGGTGAGTGGATTGACGCGTGACGGGCCAATGGCAGTGCCAATATCATTATTGAGCCACCGCACAAAGTTGTAACGGACGTCCTCCGGGTCCTTGTCCATATGCTTGGGATTCTTGGGATCGGATTTGTCCTGCTGGCGAACTTCGATCGCGTCACGAATGCCCACTTTTTCAAACGCTTTATTCCAGTAGAGGATGCCTTCCTTGACCCAATAGCGGTAACGCCGGGGCGTGGTGTGTTCGATGTAAAAGACGATCGGATTCTTGGGTGGGCTCAGCTTGAGTGATGAATCCGCCTTTTCCAAATGCCAGCGGTTGATGTACCGCGTCCTTTTATCGTCCTCCGTGTACTTACCTAGATCGGTGTAGCCAGTCAAAAAGTAACCGATGCGTTGATCGGCTTTGCGCGGTTTGTAACCTGTATCGGGAATCAAGCTAATCGAATAGTGGTAGGTTTTGATCTGACCGTTCGAAGTAGAAGGCGCTTCGAAAGCGACTTCAACATTATCGGGAAACGCCTTCAATGTCTTGACTTTGATCAGGTTGGGATTCAGGCTTGCGCGGAAGAACTTGGATGCTTTGCCGACCAGCAACGCATCGAGGTCGATTACGGGAGACTTTTTCGGACCGAGCGTGACAATGGGAACTTCGGCGATGAGACGATCCGTATAAAGTCGCTTGACTGAATCGCGCGATTCAGGATCGCCCGTGGAGCGGACGCTGACGTTGGGGGCAATCAGCGCAAGTCGCTTGTCGTAGCGCTCCCAACGCACGTAGAGCTCACCGGCTTGCAGGCCAGCGAATCGTTCACCACTGGCGACGGTGAGCGCAATGAAATGCTTCTGACTGGCAAAGCTCTTGGGCAATTCCGCCAGGACTTGATTATCCTTCTTGCGGACCCACAGCGTGTACAAACTCGGCTTGCCATCCATCGTCGAGACAACTTTCTCGTAGCCTTTCATGACCTCTTGATAAGGAGGAAAGTCGGGTTTCGGTTTTGACGGCTTATCCTCAGCGCTGGCGAGATTCGGTAGAAATGTGAGAACAAGACAGAACGAAAGCAGTGATTTTGGAGAGCGAACAATCATCGCCACAGAGCTCCTTTGCCGAAATCTGTTTGGGTGGGTTACGTAGAGGATAGAAAGGGGGCGGAAACTAAAGCGAAATGGAGTTGATCCGCTATTTCAAAATAGCATGTTGCATCGGCGGATACCAGTTTTGCCGGCCAAACCGGCGTCTTTAGCCTACTTCTCCTCAGGACACTTAGCCGCGGCAGTCGCCGCGTCACTTTGGTCCGGTTATTCCTTTTCGACGACCCAGATATTGCGGTAGCGGACAGGATTGCCGTGTTTTTGCAGGTGTATAAAGCCGGGTTCGGGGCCCTCGCCCAGGGGTGCGGCTCGTGTGCTACGGGGTACGTCGATATTGTCATGGATTTTGACGCCGTTGTGTAGGACTGTAATTCGTGCATTGGCCGTTTTCTCACCAGATTCATCGAACTTGGCGGCTGTGAAGTCGACATCGTAGGTTTGCCACTGCAGCGGTGGGAAGCACATATTCACACTGGGATCGCGAATCTCGTAGATACCGCCACATTCGTTGTTTTTGCCCGCGAGGCCAAACGAGTCCAGCATTTGCACTTCATATCGTCCTTGCAAGTAAAGCCCGCTATTGCCGCGACCTTGGCCTCGCGCGTCGGGAGCGTAGGGCAAGCGGAACTCGATGTGAACGTGGCAGCCGCCAAATCGCCGTTTGCTGTTAGCACCCTGGTGCAGTAGTCCATCACTCATCGTGGCTTCACCACCAGCGCCGTCCCAACGGTCGACGGATGAACCATCGAACAGGACGATGGCACCTTCTGGAGGTTGCTTGCCGAGCGTTGGACTCTGTCGCACAACTCGTTTGAGTCTGATTTTTTCATCACCATCATCGTCGGAGCGAACGGTGATGACACCGTTCTCGAGCACTCCCGTGGCCGAATCGCCACGAAACGACAACTTGCCGTCGACACGTTCGCCATCGATCTGCTGACGCTCACCCCCATCCCAGCCATCACCCGGCAAACCGCCGACGTGCACGACGGCTCGAAATTTGCCCCCACCGAGCGCGATGACCTGTACTCCAAGCTTAGTGTCGTCGTCTGTTGTACCGGTGTACTCACCTTGTATCGCATAGTCGTCGTCGACCTTAGTCGGATCGGCCGTTTGGAGTCCTTCGCCGACAGATTGCGACGCCACCGCGAAAACGATTACGAGGCAACCGGCGCTCTGTAGATAACGGAGATTCATGGTTTGGCGTCCTATCTCAACTAATAAAGATGTTGAATCTAAAGTGGATGTTGTTTGCCGAACTCTGGCCCAATGCCAGAATGCGGAGGCCATTCATTGTAGCAATTGCAGCGAGGAATTGCTTTCTGGCGGTGTCCCTCGCCTGGGCATTGAGGCTAGTGTTTTCGAGCAATTCCAACGATTTTTCAACGTTTATGCCACTGGCTGTGCTTAATCGGGTGATCACCGGAAATGATGCCGATTGACTTATCTGCGACAACCCTCAAGATAGTGTTTTCAAAGTGATTAAACCTTCGTTGCTTCGAGTAGTTGGGTTTTCCTGTCGTGCGCGTGGCAACTTGAGGTGTTCCTGGTCAAGCATTAGGAGAACAGCGATGACAAACATCTACGTTGGCAATCTTTCCTACGAAGCGACTGAGGACGACCTACGAACTGCTTTTGAGCAGTACGGACAAGTATCTTCGGTGAACATCATTCAGGACCGTGAAACAGGTCGTTCGCGAGGGTTTGCATTTGTGGAGATGTCCGACGGGACCGAAGCGAAGCAAGCGATTGAAAAGCTGGATTTGAAGGAAATCGCCGGCCGGAGCGTAACGGTCAACGAAGCGCGTCCGCGACAGGAGCATGGTGGCCGAGGCGGCGGTCGAGGTGGGGGCGGCGGTCGAGGTGGGGGTCGAGGCCGTTACTAAGACGATGCCTAAATCAACGTGTAAAATCGTTGGGGGACTATGACTAACTACGAAACGTCAAAACGAATCTCCTGAGCTAAAGGCAAGTCACTGGAGTAATTAATCGTATTGGTCGTGCGACGCATGTACGCCTTCCACGAGTCGCTACCAGATTCGCGTCCGCCACCCGTTTCTTTTTCGCCACCAAAGGCGCCCCCGATTTCGGCGCCGCTGGTTCCGATGTTCACGTTGACGATCCCGCAATCCGAGCCAGCAGCGGAGCAAAACAATTCGGCCTCCCGTACTTCGGACGTCATGATTGCCGACGCGAGTCCTTGCGGCACGGCGTTATGGGCGGAAATCGCCTGATCCAAGTCGCTATAGCGGATCAAGTAGAGAATCGGCGCAAAGGTTTCTTGGTGAATAATGGGCGCGGATGCCGTGATTTCGACCAATGCCGGTCGCACATAAGCGCCACCCTTGGGTACGCCGGACGACACGCGACCGCCACCGTGAACGGTGCCGCCCTGCTCTGCCGCTGTTGCCAGCGCTTCGACCATCGCAGCGGCCGCTTCTGCATCGATAAGCGGGCCCACAAGGATACCATTTTCGGTTGGGTCACCGATCGGCAGATTCTCGTAAACTGATAGGACTCTGTCACGCAGCTTAACGGCGATCGAGTCGTGCGCGAACAAACGGCGGAGTGTTGTGCAACGCTGGCCGCAAGTTCCTACAGCGGCAAACACGGCCGACCTCACCGTCAACTCCATATCGGCCGACGGCGCAACGATCATGCCGTTGTTACCCCCTAGTTCTAGCAGCGAACGCCCCAGTCTCGCGGCAACGGTCTGGGCGACAGCACGCCCCATTGCCACGGAACCGGTGGCGGAAACAAGTGGCAAGGCTGAATGCCCGGCGATTGCTTGACCCACATCGACTCCGCCTACGACTAAACTGAGAAGTCCGTCCGGCACGTCGTCCATTTCCGCCGCCACTTTGACCGCAATCGCATGGCAGGCCAGTGCGCAAAGTGGCGTTTTTTCGGACGGTTTCCAGATGACTGGATCGCCGCATACCAACGCGATCGCGGCGTTCCAAGCCCACACGGCGACGGGAAAGTTAAAGGCAGTAATGACACCGATCGGGCCGAACGGATGCCATTGTTCCGTCAGGCGATGCAGCGGCCGCTCGCTGGCCATCGTGCATCCATAAAGCTGTCGACTGAGGCCGACCGAAAAATCGCAGACGTCGATCATCTCTTGCACTTCGCCCAACGCTTCCTGTGTGATCTTGCCGGCCTCATAACTTACCAGCGTGCCCAATTCCTGCTTGTGCTGGCGAAGCGCTGAGCCGTAACGACGCACAAATTCTCCACGGCGCGGGGCTGGCACAAGCCGCCACTGGCGAAACGCAGCGGTCGCCGCGCTGGCTGCCTCGTCAACTTGGCTTGGCGACGCCATCCGGATGGTCGCCAGGCGAGCACCGTCGATCGGCGATTGGACGTCGAGTGTTGCGCCGGCGCCGTTTTGCCAATTAGCGCCGATCGCAAATCCTGTCAGCGACTCAGGTACGCTGACGCGTGTTAGCGCCGATCGGACTTTGTCATTCATCACAGGCCTTCCTATTTCTTATCAAGCTGTTAAGCGATTCACGCTTCATCGAACTCTGGTGACAAGGATGATTTGAATTGTTGTCCAAAGCGATTATTCAAAAACGTTTCAAAACTGACCTGCTCTTGCCGCACAAATCCCGAGTGTGGAAGTTGTCCGTTGGTAAACGCGTCAATCACGGCGCAAAGGCCGGCTGCCGTCGTGAGTTGAATCGCACTCCAGACTTCTTCTCCAAGCTGGCGGCTGTAGATCTTTCGGGCGTCACTCAGTTGAACGAGCTGACCTTTGCGACGACCCGTCACCGTGCAGAACGTAATGACCACGTCCTGAAATGTTACGGGCACCGAGTATTCCAAAATATCTTTGAGGACGTCGCGTCGCTCGTTCAGACGCAAGTCGTTGACGAGAAACGAGACCAAATCGCGATGGCCCATGTAGCGGATGGTTTTGTAGTTGAGTTCGCGGACTTTTTCTGCAAGCGTCTCGCAGAGCGTACCAAGGCCACCGCTCGTGTTGAAGGCTTCGTAGCGATCACCATCGAGTGAAAAATGTTCGAGACCCTCAAGCGGAAGGACTTCGAGCCGCCGGCCTTCATGGATGACCTCGCAAGGATTACAGTATTCATTTATCAAACC
Source organism: uncultured Planctomycetales bacterium (assembly GCA_965365045.1). Lineage (GTDB taxonomy): Bacteria > Planctomycetota > Planctomycetia > Pirellulales > Pirellulaceae > CBDUAB01. The sequence continues at coordinate 1,597 of CBDUAB010000141.1, read as the reverse complement.
GTCCGTGGACCAGGTCAAGTTGTACTTGAGCGCGTCCGTGGGAAACTGGGGCAGCGCGCCGACACGCATGCGCACGGAGTCGACTTGATCAAATCGATTTGCCAATTCGTGAGCTACAATGGAGATAAAACCGGGTGCCAAGCCACACTGCGGCATGAAGATCTGGTTGGCTCCCGCTGACGCCGACACGGCTCGTACCTGCTGCGTGGTTTCGACATCTTCGGTCAGATCAAAGTAGCTAGCGCCGGCTTCCATCGCAATCTGGGCGATGAGCGGATTGAAGCGAAAACTAAGCGCTGAAATCACGATGGCATGGCCCCGCATGGCAGCCAGCAGTTGACTGCGGTTACTGGCGTCAAGCTGCCTCGTCGTGACCGCAGTCAGCTCACGGATGCGTTTGAGGGCATCCGTGTCCCAGTCGGCGACGAGGACTTCATAGTCACCGCTGTCGACCAATAAACGTGAGATCATTCGGCCGATCTTGCCGGCACCCAGGAGTAGGACTTTGTGCATCATGGCGTCCAATTGAGGTCGGGTCTATTTTCCTGAAGCGGTATAATTCTATCGGTTAAGGGCTCTTGTGATGACAGGAGTTTTTTTGTCCGGTAGACGCTCTGAGTTATCCGGTTTGTAAGACACTTTCGTCGCCGTATGGCGGCGTCGCCACTTAATTGAACCCGACACGAGGATTTTGTATGACATCAGATCAGTTTAGATGGCAACCGCAACCAATTGCCGCCGCAATGGTCAATGAGATTGTGGACTGGTTTTGTCAGCGCAGCGAATCCATCCAACGATTGCGAGACCGTCTGTTGGAGGAAACAGGAACGCGGCTTGGTGATTGGGTCGATCATTTCGTTTTGCCCGACGACGGTCGCGAAGAGACGTTTCGTGCGGGTGGCTTCGTTACCGACGCCGTGCATCGCGAAGATGGTTGGGTGACACTTGTGCATCCGCAGGGAAGGTTTCCGCGGATAAGGATCGATCGGACCAATAGTGTGGCCGCCTCCCGTCTTTTCCTGCTGGTCGATTCGGTCACCGATTATTTGCAAGCACACGGTGCCTTGAGTTCCGTTAGCGTTGACGGTATTGACGGCGGGCGGCTTCGCCAGGCGTGTGTGGTCACGGAAAACGTTACGGAGAACAACGTAGAGCAATGGGTCATCGAACGGCATGGTGAGACGGGATTCGAACCGGCCGCGGGACACGGTGAGGATTTGCCCGCGGTCGCGAAACATCAAACGGCGTTTTCAGGTAGACGGAGGAACTTCGACAATCCAGCCGATGGGTTTAAGTTTACCCAATCGCTCATCAACAAGGCGGTTTCCGAATTAGGAACTGGCCGCGCTAGCGATTTGTTCTTTGCAGCCGAACGTGATTACTGGCAAAGTCGCAATAAGGCTGCACAGGTGCAACGCCGTAGACAAGATGCCTTGGGATTGGGTTGGGCTAACCACGACCACCTTACCTACCGCTCGAGCCGTGTTTGGTTTTCGACGTTGATTGCATCACTCGAGGCACTCGGTTGCCGCTGCCGCGAACGGTTTTTCGCCGGTCGCGAAGCAGGCTGGTGTGCTCAGGTGCTCGAACAACCCGA